>CADBRH010000046.1 GCA_902797035.1 uncultured Bacteroidia bacterium
AGGCTTCTCGTTTGCCATAGCGAGCTTGAGCTCAGCCTCGCCGGCACCGACCCAAACGTTCCCCGAAGGAGCGTTGTAGGCTGAGATGTAGGTCTCGCCAAGCTTGGTCCAAGTGGCGACCTTGGTGGCCTTCTTGGCGTTCTGGGAATCGGCGACGGCGGCGTCCAGAGCCTTCTTGACAGCCGCGACCCCCTGGGCATCCGCTACCTGGACGGAAGCGAGCAATGCCAAAACAATCAATAACTTTCTCATGATTATCGGATTTAGTTGTTTGTTTCCTCGTTAACAGTGTTATCGGTAATATCGTTCTCCTCGTTCTTCGCGACCGTCGAAAGCGAGGCGATCGAGTCGCCCTCCTTGATGTTGATGAGCTTCACTCCCTGTGTCGCCCTTCCGGCCACCCTGATGTCGGAGACCGCCATCCTGATGGTAAGCCCGGACTTCTCGATGATCATCAGGTCATCCTTCTCGGTCACATTCTTTATCGCTATGAGCTTGCCGGTCTTCTCGGTGATGTTGATGGTCTTGACTCCCTTTCCTCCCCTCTTGGTTATCCTGTACTCATCGAAGTCGGTCCTCTTCCCGAAACCGTTCTCACTCACCACCAGCACAGTGTGGTCCGAAGCGTCCTCAGCGGCAGGGTCATAGTTGATAGCGCCTATCACCTCGTCGGACTCTTCAATATTGATGCCACGCACTCCGGTCGAGGTCCTGCCCATCTCACGGGCGTCCGTCTCGTTGAACCGGCAGCATCTTCCCTCACGCGCGGCGATGAGGATCTCGTCGTTCCCTCCGGTCAGGAGAGCCTCCACGAGGACATCACCCTCACGGAGATTCACGGCGTTGACTCCGGCGACTCTCGGACGCGAATACGCCGAGAGGGCGGTCTTTTTTATGACTCCCCTCCTCGTGACAAGGGCTATGCTGCGGGAGCTGACATATTCCTCGTCCTTGAGGGTCCTTACATTAATATAAGCCTTGATCTTGTCGTCCGGAATGCTGAGGACGTTCTGGATAGCCCGGCCCTTAGAGGCCCTGGAGCCTTCCGGAATCTCGTAAACCTTTAACCAATAACACCTTCCGCTTTGAGTGAAGAGCAGCATCGTCGAGTGCATGTTGGCGATATAGATGTGCTCGATGAAGTCCTCGTCCCTGGTGGAGCTGCCCTTCATGCCCACTCCGCCGCGGGCCTGGGTGCGGTACTCGGTCAAAGGGGTCCTCTTGATATATCCCAGATGGGAGATGGTTATCACGACATCCTCATCGGCGTAGAAGTCCTCAGGGTTGAACTCCTCCTCGGAAGGCCGGATCTCGGTCCTTCTCGGGTCGGCGTATTTCTCCTTGATCTCCATCGTCTCGGCCTTGACGATCTTGAGCTGCTCCTCCTCGCTGCCTAGGATATCCTGACAGCGGGCGATGAATTTCTCCAGCTCGTCGTACTCGGCCTGAAGCTTCTCCCTCTCGAGTCCGGTGAGCTGCCTGAGCCTCATCTCCACGATGGCTGTCGCCTGCAGGTCGGTGAAGCCGAAACGGCTCATGAGCTCGTCTTTCGCCTCGTCCACGCTCTCGGAATGGCGGATTATACGGATGATCTCGTCAATGACATCAATCGCCTTGAGAAGGCCCTCGAGGATGTGCGCCCTCTTCATGGCCTTGTCAAGCTCGAACTTGGTCCTGCGGACGACGACCTCATGGCGGAAATCCACGAAATTGGATATCAACTCCTTGAGAGAGAGCGTCTTAGGACGACCGCCTACCAAAGCGACATTATTGAATGCGAAACTCGACTGGAGTTGCGTGTACTTGAAAAGGGTATTCAGGACAACATTGGAATTGAACCCCTGCTTGACCCTGAGGATCACGCGGACCCCCTCCCGGGATGTCTCGTCATTAATGTAGGTGATGCCCTCAATCCTCTTGTCCTCGACCATCTGGCCGATCTTCTCGATCATCTCCTTCTTGTTGACCATATAGGGGATCTCTGTCACCACTATGGTCTCCCGGCCGTTGTCAGCCACCTCGATCTCTGTCCTCGAACGGACGACTACCCTGCCGCGTCCGGTCTCGTAGGCCTCCTTGATGCCGCTCATGCCCATGATGATGCCACCGGTGGGGAAATCCGGGCCTTTGATATGGCGCATCAAGCCTTCGGTGTCGATATCGGGATCATCGATATAGGCGCAGATGGCGTCGCAGCACTCGCCGAGATTGTGCGGTGCCATATTCGTGGCCATTCCCACGGCGATGCCGGACGAGCCGTTGAGCATCAGCAGGGGAAGGCGGGTGGGCAGGACCGTGGGCTCTTTCTCGGTGTCATCGAAGTTGTTGACCATGTCCACGGTGTCCTTCTCGATGTCGCCGAGGATCTCCTCGGTGACCTTCTGGAGTTTCGCCTCGGTGTACCTCATCGCGGCCACCGGGTCGCCGTCCATGGACCCGAAATTACCCTGCCCGAAGACGGTGGGATATCTCTGGTTCCAAGGCTGGGCGAGACGGGCCAAAGCGTCGTACACGCTCGAGTCGCCGTGCGGGTGGAACTTTCCGAGCACCTCTCCCACAATCTTGGCGCATTTGCGGGTTGGGCCTGAATATGAGAGGCCAAGGCCGTCCATTCCATACAAAACCCTTCTCTGAACCGGCTTGAGACCGTCCCTGACATCCGGAAGCGCCCTGGAGACAATGACGGACATCGAATAGTCAATGTACGCGGAGCGCATTTCCTGGTCGATCTCGACCGGTTCGATAACCCCTGTCTGCCCTTCCACGATCTTTTCCTCGTTATCCATATAATCGCTTTATGATTACCGTATTCTTAAACATGCAAAAATAACAAAAAAATACGATTCCGGCAATAGTGACAATGTGTCATGAGACACCGGCTCGCACAGTTGTTGCATAATCCGGCGATATTTGCTAATATTGCTTTCCGCGACAGTTTTCAAGATATGGAGATAAGAATTTCTGACGAGCTGAACAACATCATCCGTTACGCCCGGGAGGAGGCGATGCGGACAGGCAGCTACGGCATCGGCCCTGACCATCTCTTCCTTGGCATGATGCGCCAGGGAGACAACGACGCTTGCGCCACGCTCACTACTCTCGGTGTGGACACCGACGCCTTCAAACGCTTCATCGACAGCCATATATTCACCAACGAGTCCATCCCTTACTCGGAGGCCGACAAGATATCATTTTCCAGATACGCCCAGAACGTGCTGAGCATCACGGTGATGGAGGCTTCCAAGATGAACTCCTCCGAGGCCACCTCGCTGCATCTTCTGCTGGCCTTATGCCGGACCACGGAGAACTACGGCCAGGCCTATCTCCGCCAGAAGGGCGTGGACTACGGGAGATTGCTCGCGCACATGAGGGACGAGGGCCTGCTGGGAAGAAAGCCGGAGGGGGAACAGCAGAGACAAACCCCTCAAGGAGAGGAAGACCCCGAGGGAGAGGGAGAGCCCGGAGCGAACAATCCTTCCGGGAAAGTCAACCTGGAGGATTTCGGCTTCGACCTCACGAAGGCAGCGGCCGAGGGGAAACTCGACCCTGTCGTGGGAAGGGACGTGGAGATAGCCAGAATCATCGAGATCCTGGGACGGAGGAAGAAAAACAATCCCATGCTGATCGGTGAGCCGGGAGTCGGCAAGTCCGCCATCGTGGAGGGCATCGCCCAGAGGATCGCCGGAGGAAGCATTTCCCCGGTTCTGGCCAAGAAGAGACTCATATCACTGGATATAGCCTCTGTGGTCGCCGGCACAAAGTACCGCGGCGATTTCGAGAAACGGTTGAAAGCAATCATCAAGGAGGCCAGCGTCAACCCTGACATCATCCTTTTCATCGACGAGTTCCACACAATCGTCGGCGCCGGAGGAGCGCAAGGAAGCCTGGACGCCGCCAACATGCTCAAGCCGGCCCTCGCCCGGGGCGAGCTGCAATGCATCGGCGCCACAACCATGGACGAGTTCGCCAAGATAGTTGAGAAAGACGGGGCGCTCGACCGAAGGTTCCAGAAAATCATCGTCGAGCCGACCGACATCGCGCAATCCATCTCCATTCTCAACAACATCAAATCCAACTACGAGGAGTTCCATAGCGTGACCTACAACGAGGAGGCCATCGAGGCCTGCGCCCGTCTCACAGACCGGTACGTCACCGACAAGTTCCTGCCTGACAAAGCGATAGACGCCATGGACGAGGCGGGGTCGATGGTACGTTTGAGCCTGACCAAGGACAAGAAGACCGGGAATGTGGTGGACGCCGAGGACATCGCTACCGTGGTATCCAAGATGACCGGCATACCTGTCAACAAAGTGGCCGAGAGCGAGAGAGGCAGGATCATGAAGATGAAGGACCGCCTCCAGGGAAGGATCATCGGCCAGGACGAGGCCATCGACAAGGTGGTTCGCGCGATACGGCGCAACAGGGCCGGACTCAAGGATCCGGGACGCCCGATCGGGACATTCCTCTTCTTCGGCCCGACCGGGGTCGGCAAGACCCAGCTCGCCAAATGCCTGGCCGAATACCTTTTCGACTCGGAGGAGAACATGGTCAGGATAGACATGAGCGAATACATGGAGAAGTTCACCGTCTCCCGCCTCATCGGGGCGCCTCCCGGCTATGTCGGCTACGAGGAGGGCGGCCAGCTGAGCGAGAGAGTCCGCAGGAAACCGTACTGCGTGGTTCTTCTGGACGAGATCGAGAAGGCTCACCCCGACATCTTCAACATCCTGCTGCAAGTCCTGGACGACGGTCACTTGACCGACAGCAACGGGCGGGTGGTGAATTTCAAGAACACGATTGTCATCATGACCTCGAACGTCGGAAGCCGGGAGCTTGACGAATATGGTTCCGGTGTGGGATTCGCCACAGCCGGGAAGAACGTCTCGCAGAACCGCCAGACCGTTCTTGAGAAAGCCATCAAGAAGAACTTCCCTCCCGAGTTCATCAACAGGGTGGACGAGCAGGTCTTCTTCAACTCGCTGACTAAAGAGGACATCGAGAAGATAATCGACATCGAGCTCAAAGACTTGAGGGAGAGGGCCGAGGAGTCAGGCTACAAACTCACCGTCACCCCTTCGGCCAAGAGATTCATCGCTGACGCCGGATACGATCCCGCCTTCGGGGCCCGGCCTCTGAAAAGAGCCGTCATGAGATACATAGAGGACCCTGTGTCCGAATTCATCATCTCCGACAGGATCCTTGTGGGCAAGAAAAGGAAAGGCGCCGCCGAGCCACGGGTCCTGAAGGTAGGTTTAACCCCTGAGAAAGATAATACCTTAGTGTCCCTCAAGAAGGACTGAAAAGGTCAGGAGAGCAGGGAGGCGGAGTCGAGTTCAAGGCCCATGTCTCCCATCATCTCGAGAAGGGCGTTGAACGAGGATTCGGAAGAGATCATCGAGGCGAGATTGTCGATATTGTATTCGGTGTTCTTCATGGCTTTGTGATTTTTGTTTTCCTTGTTTCTAACGCGAAAATACAACCCACTTGTGCCAATCTGAGGCACAAGTGGGTTTTTATGAATTATTTTCATTAAGTTTGTGAATAAAGCCATGTGAATATGGACTTCAAAAGAATCATTTTCCTGTACTTGGTTCTGTCGTGCGCTTTCCCAGGGCCGCGGATGGAGGGCAGGACTCTTCCCGGCAATCTCAAATACATCAACCTTTTCATGGGCACGTCCGGAGACAACGGCCAGGTCACACCCGGGGCCGCGGTGCCTTTCGGGATGCTGTGCCTGTGCCCTGACAGCGAGCCCCGGCAGCATGCGGGCTACGACTTCGCCGTGCCGGTGACGACCGGAGTCTCGATCAACCGCCTTTCGGGAATAGGCTGTAGCGGGGTGGGTGGCAACCTCAGGATAAAGCCCTCCCCGAAGGACGAGGAGCTCAAACTGGTCAAAGAGACGGAGAGCGCCGTCCCGGGCTACTACGGGGTGGAGTTCAGCAACGGGGCTAAAGGTGAGTTCACTGTCACGAGGGCGGTCGCGCTTGAGAGATGGACCTTGCCAGAGGGCGGCGTCCTGAGCGTCGATTTCAAATCCGCTTTCGAGAGAAGGAAGACCGTCTGCGAATATGAGATTGTCTCTGACCGGGAGATAACCGGACGGGTAGAGTCAGGGACCGCCTGCGCCAGGGGGACATATTCATTCTTCTTCAAGATGGTGTGCGACAAGCCGTTCACGGTCGAGTCATCCAGCCCGACAGACGCGCTTCTGAAGTTCGCCTCTGACGAGGTCGAGATAAGGATAGCGGTCTCCCCCATCGATCCTGACTCAGCGGCGAGGGAACTGGCGGCGGTGGCCGGGAAATCTTTCAGGAAAGTCCGTGAGGAAGCGCTTCGCCAATGGAAGGCCAAAGTCTCGAAAGTCAAGGTGAAGGGAGGCTCCGAGGAGCAGAAAACCTTGTTCTACACATCTCTGTACAGGCTTTATCTGAGCCCGATGGACGTGACGTCCCCGGACGGGAAGTATCTCGGGACTGACGGAGTCGTTTATGACGCCGAGGGGAGAAGGGTTTACAACAGCTGGAGCATGTGGGACACCTATAGGGCTAAGTTCCCGATGCTTCTCCTTCTCGAGCCGGAAGCCTACGCCGACATGGCGTATTCTTGCGTCAACCTGTTCAGGACAGGGAAAAAGAACTGGGCGACCGACCGCGAGAGCGCCCCGACGGTAAGGACCGAGCACATGGGGCTGATGCTCCTGGACGCTTACCGCAAGGGAATCCCGGTGGACTTTGTGCCAGGCTACGACGGCATGGTCAAAGAGGCTTTGACGGAGCTGCCGAGAGAATCCCCGGATAATCTCCTCGAGCTTTGCAACGACCTTTGGGCCCTCGGGCAAATCGCGGAGATCGTGGGAGCGGAGAAGGACGCTGAGAGATTCACGGCCGAGGCGGACAGCACCTTCGGGGAAGTCTGGAAGGAGATATTCATGAACGTCACCGACGACTTCTCCCTCATGAAAGACAACGGCCTTTATCAAGGCACGAAATGGCAATACAGATGGGCCTGCCCTCAATATAGCGACCGGATGGTCTCATGGAAGGGAGCCGATACCCTCTCAGAAGAGCTCGACACATTCTTCAGGCTCGGCATGTTCAACCAAGGAAACGAGCCTGACATCCACACTCCCTTCATGTTCAATAAGTTCGGTCATCCCGAAAAGACACAGGAATGGGTGCGGAGATACCTCACCGATGACAGCATGGAACACCTCTACGGCGGCAACGCCGAGTATCCCGAGCCGTTTGTGGGCAGGGCTTTCCAGAACAAGACTGAAGGATACGCCCCAGAGATGGACGAGGACGACGGCACGATGAGCGGATGGTACATGTTCGCTCAGCTCGGCTTCTATCCGCTTAATGTTGGCACCAGCGAATACGAGCTGTTCTCCCCCCTGTTCGACAAGATTACAATAAAGTCGGGCGGGAGCGTGATACGACTCAAGACTTCCGGAAGGAAGGATTATTCAGACACGGTCAAGGAAGTCCTGGTCGACGGCGAGAGACTCGGAGGGATGACCCTGGACCACAAGGTCTTCCGGAAGAACTCCAAGGTCGTGTTCAAGTATTAGCATATCAATAATCAATCAGAGATGAACGAGGAGAGAAGCGTCGACAAACTGGCCCGGTACACCATGTGGATAGCCGTGGCGGCTGCCATAGTGGCGATTTGCTGGTACTTCAGGAGCGTGATAATCTACATTATCCTGGCGGCGGTCGTGTCACTGCTCGGCAGGCCGATCATGAGACTCCTCAGGAAAGTCACGATAAAGGGGCGTCACGCCCCGGACTGGCTGTTGGCGATATTCACTTTGCTCCTGATCCTCTGCGTGTTCCTCGGGATCATAACCCAGGTCATCCCGGTAGTGACCGGAATCATCCAGAGCGTCTCCAGCAACCTGCAGACAGCCTCTTTCAACGCCTCTGAGATAGCCCGATGGACAGACAGGCTCAATGTCTGGCTGATCGACCGGTTCCCTTCCTTTGGAAGGGACTTCAAGATCCAGGAGTCGTTCATGAACTGGGTCAAGAGCGCGTTCGACTTGTCATCGATCTCCTCCGTGGTGGGTTCGGTGGCCTCGGCCCTGGGCTCATTCGGTATCGGTCTGTTCTCGGTGATGTTCATCGGCTTTTTCTTCATCAAGGACGACAAGCTGTTCGGCAGGATAGTCGGGTCCATCGTCCCTGACAAGGTGGAGAATGAAGCGATCAACGCCATCGGCGACATCGAGACGCTGCTGACCAGATATTTCGGGGGCCTCCTCACCGAGATTCTCGGGGTCGCCGCGCTGAATTTCCTCGGCCTGTGGCTGATCGCCAGGATCGGTTTCTATCCTGCGATGGGAATAGCCTTCATGACAGGACTCCTGAATGTGATACCTTATGTGGGGCCATGGATCGGGGCCGGCATCGGCACCATCCTGGGCCTCGTGCTGAAATACAGCGGGGCGGCCGCGCTCGGGGTTTACCCCAACTTCTGGGTCGCCGCCCTCACCCTGCTCGCCGTGTTCGCCTTCACCCAGATGGTGGACAACTTCCTTTTCCAGCCTTTCATTTATTCAAAGAGCATCAAGTCCACCCCGCTGGAGATATTCATCGTGCTGCTAATGGCCGGGCATGTCGGGGGCATCGTCGGGATGCTCGTGGCGATCCCCTCATATACCGTGATAAGGGTGGTCGCCGCCCGCTTCCTCACCGGCTTCAAGCCCATCAGGCGGCTGCTGGAAGCGGGGGAGAAAGATTGATAATAGATTATTCAATTATTCAGATATGAGTAAGCGACTTATACCCCTTCTCTTCGGGCTCGTTGTACTGACGGCCCCGGCGCTGGCTCAAGGGGACTATCCCCCGAAAGGGACGTACCTTTTCGCCGCGAAAGACGGCCAGGAGCTGTACATGGACGACTATCTTCCTTCCGAGGGAAGCGAGACGGAGCTTGACGGAAAGGTCAAGCCGTCCATAGTCTTCATGTTCGGAGGCGGGTTCATCACGGGGTCCCGGAACGACAATTACTATAAACCTTGGTTCAAGAGACTCAACGACGCCGGCTACAGGGTGATCAGCATAGATTACCGCCTCGGGATGAAAGGAGTGAAAACCAAGGGCGGGGTCAGCTCGGTGAAAGCGTTCCACCAAAGCGCCCAGATGGCCGCGGAGGACCTTTTCTCAGCGACAGCCTACATGATCGCTAACCAGAGATCCTTGGGAATTGACCCCTCTAACCTGGTGCTCAGCGGCTCCTCGGCGGGCGCGATAGCCGTACTCGAGGCCGACTGGCTCCTCAACAACGGCAGGGCCGGCGACTTCCTCCCCGAGGGCTTCCGCTACGCCGGGGTGATGCCATTCGCCGGAGCCATCATATCCATCGAGGGGGTACCTTCCTACAAGACTCCCCCGGCGCCCACCGCCTTCTTCCACGGGACCGGGGACAAGATCGTCAACTACAAGCAGGTCCATGTCCTCAAATGGGGATTATTCGGGGCCGACAGGCTGGCCAAGATATTCAAGAGGAATGGCTTCACTTACAACATCTTCCGCTACGACGGCCACTCCCACGAGATCGCCTCGACCTTCATAAGCACCTTCCCTGAGCAGATCCGCTTCCTGGAGACCAACGTCGTCAAGGGATCCGCCAGGATCGTTGACTCCACTGTTGACGACCCCGAGGTCCCGAAGCCGAGCGGGCCGTCTAATCGCAAACAACTCTACTCACCGGATTAAAAAGATAAATGAATATGAGAATCGTGTTCCTCGACGCGGCGACAATGGGTTCCACGCCGCTCCACGAGATCGAGTGTCTCGGAGAATTCACTCGCCACGAGTCGTCCACCCCGGAGCAGGCCCGCGAGAGGGTTAGGGACGCCGATGTCGTCCTGCTCAATAAGGTTATAGTGGACAAGGCCTTTCTGGACGCGGCCCCGAGGCTGAGACTCATCTGCGAGGCCGGGACAGGGATCAACAACATCGACACCGTCCTCTGCGAGGAACGGGGAGTCGCGGTGCGCAACGTGGCCGGATACTCGACGGACTCCGTGGCCCAGCACACCTGGACACTGATTCTCGCCTTGGCAGGAAGGCTGTTCCATTAGGACTCTTACGTCAAGGACGGACGATATTCCGCCGGAGCGATACACACTGACGCGGCCCACCCCTACACCGAGCTGGTGGGAAAGACCATTGGGATTGTGGGTATGGGAGCCATCGGAAGCAAGGTCGCGAAAATCGCCACGATGTTTGGGATGAATGTCATATATTACTCAACCTCAGGCACTTCCCATTGCAGGGAATATCCCTCCGTACCGATAGATACCTTGCTCCGTGAGGCCGACGTGGTCAGCATCCACGCTCCCTACAACGACAGGACCGCCGGACTTATCGATTACGAGGGGATCTGCCTGATGAAGCCCACCGCCTGGCTGGTCAACACCGGGCGCGGAGGAATCGCGGTCGAGAAAGACCTCGCGAGAGCCATTGACGAGGAGAGGATAGCTGGCATCGGCATCGACGTGTTCGAGAAGGAACCACTGCCACTCGACAGTCCCCTACTTCATTCCTCCCACCCGGAGAGGATCATACTCACCCCGCACATCGCGTGGGCGAGCGTGGAGGCGCGCGCCCGTCTCGCCTCGGAGATGGCCCGCAACATCAGGGATTATTTCGGAATATAATTAACCAGTAAAAAACGATAACCGCCATGAGAACTACAAACTTGAGAATCTTCTCCGCGCTCGCCGCGGTGATAATGATCCTAGGCTCCTGCGGGCCGAAAGAGGATCCCGTCGTTGAAGTCACCGGGATCACCATCAATCAGTCATCCCTCTCCATCGCGAGAGGGGGCACGGCCAACCTGACCGCCACTGTCAGCCCCTCGAACGCCACTGACAAGACTGTCACCTGGTCTAGCTCGAATCCTTCTGTCGCGACTGTGGAGAGAGGTACCGTAACCGCTGTCGGGGTCGGATCCGCCACAATCACCGCTGCTTCGAATGGCAGGACCGCCACTTGCCAGGTCACCGTGACGCCCAAGGGAGTCGCCTCGATAAGGCTTGACAAAGGCTCGGCCTCAATGAATATCAGGGACGTCCTGACCCTGGTCGCCACAGTAGAGCCGGCTGACGCCGACGACAAGACCGTCACTTGGACATCCAGCGACGAGAGCGTGGCCACCGTTGACAACGGGACCGTCACGGCGGTAGGCAAGGGCGAGGCTGTGATCACCGCCTCGGTGGGATCGCTGAATGTGAACTGCAAAGTGACAGTCATCTATCCCGTGAATTCCATAACCCTGAACAAGACCGAGGCCAGTGTCGAGGAGGAGAAGACCGTGACTCTGATTGCGGTCGTGGACACAGAGGATCCCGACGTGAATGTGATATGGACCTCAGAAAACAGCGGAGTGGCCTCAGTGGACCAGAACGGCCTGGTCAAGGGATTGAAAGTAGGGACCACCACCGTCACCGCGAAAGTCGGTGACAAGACAGCCACCTGCGCGATCACCGTGACGGAGGGGACCTACAAGGTCAAGGAGAGGGAAGCTCTCGTTAAGTTCTTTAACGCCAACAACGGCGCCAACTGGAGCGCGTATTACAAGGAGAATTGGTGCTCTGACAAGCCGCTGGAACTTTGGGCGGGAGTCGAGATGACATCCGACGGCAAGCATGTCCGCTCGCTATGGATTAATGACGACAATCTGAAAGGCCAGATCCCTAAGGAAATAGCCGACCTCACCGAGCTGGAGGTCCTTCACTTGATAACGAAGGTCAGAAACGCTCCAACCTATTCGTTACCGAAAGAGATCGCGCGACTCAAGAAGCTCAAGGATATATACTTCCATGATTATCCCATATCCGGGAAACTTCCGGACGACATATTCACTATGGAGTGGCTTGAAAAACTGGGAATAAACAACGCTTCCTTAAGCAAGTGGACTCTTCCCTCCTCCATCGCCAACCTTAAGAATCTCAAAGAACTTAGACTCTTCGACTGTAATCTATACGGTAGCATCCCGAGCGCTCTGGGGCAACTCACAGGGCTGGAGGTGTTGGACCTGAGGGCCAATGACTTGACCGGCACACTACCCGCCTCTCTGGGAAGCCTGATCAATCTTAAGACTCTGGAACTGGGTTCGAACAAGCTTTCAGGCTCGATCCCGACGGCGGTGGCGAAAATGGATAATTACTGGAGGCTGTGGGCGTATATATTCTACGACAACAAATTCACGATGGACAATCTCCGCGCTTCCAAGGTTCCAACCCCCAGAAGCCCGAAGGTCAAGACAATCTCCGGGAAAGACCTGGACATCGAGGCGGAGTTCGACAAACACCAGTACACCGTCCTGTTCAATCTGAATCCCCAGTCCGGTGACGCCGTGGAGTGCCTCAACCAACTCGCCTCTCTGTACAAAGTGAACAACAGTAAAGGAATGGGTCTCATCACCTGTTTCGACAATAACTCAACCGGTTCGGACGCGGACAGAAGGGACGCCAGATTCAAGGAAGTCATTAACAATTGCGGTGCGACCTGGGATTCTTTCATCAGGCACATGTACGAGGAATATCATGGTAAGGCGCCTTTCTACGCCGAATATGGGATTGAGATGTATCCTTACAGACTAGAGAACTCGATCACGATTTTCGGCCCGGAAAAAACTGTGGTTTACTCCACTCTGCTTGACCTGTCAAGAGAGTCACTGAATAATGCTATCGCCTATCTTCAGAATGTATTCAAGACCACCATCTCTCATTATGAGTCTAAGTCTTACAGCGATGACGGCAAGGTGGAGACTCTCCAGCTAGCCTCTGTGGGCAAAGGTGTGGACCTCGTAGTCACCGGAGACGCTTTCTCCGACAGGCTGATCTCCAACGGCACATTCAGGAACGCCGCTGTCCAGGCTGTCAACGACCTGTTCTCCCAGGAGCCTTACAAATCGATGAAGAACAGGTTCAACATCTATCTTGTCAAAGCGGTCTCCAAGCATGAGGAGTACTTCAACGGTAATTCAACAGTCTTCAGTGGCGTCTTCGGCTACGGTTCCGCCGTGGGAGGCGACGATGACAAAGTGCTCGAGTACGCCAAGAAGGCGGTGGGTGAGTCCCGCATGGACAACGTCGCCGTTCTTGTGCTGATGAATAGCTTGAGGAGAGGAGGTACCACCTACATGATGGATCCCGAGGATAACACCGTCTATGCCGGAGGAGCCTCCACCTGCTGGGTGCCGTTCAAGGACGTGAAAGTGACACAAGGTGTCTCGGATCTCTCCAGCACCATAGTGCATGAGTTGGGCGGACACGGCATCGCGAAACTGGCTGATGAGTACGCCTACCGCGACCAGGGCGCGGTCCCTTCAGGAACCGTCACTTACGTCAAGAACCGGCAGACGATGAACTGGTACCGCAACGTGGACTTCACCTCCGACCCGAAGAAGGTTCTTTGGAGCAAGTTCGTCGGCGACTCCAATTTCTCAAGCGAGAATATCGGGGCCTACGAGGGAGGATACACCTTCTGGTCCGGTGTCTGGAGACCGACTGAGCAGAGCGTCATGAATGACAACTACAACCACACGACTTTCAACGCGCCTTGCCGCTCCCTGGCGTGGACAAGGATCATGAAACTCTCGCAAGGCGAGTCCTGGACTTACGACTACAACTCCTTCGTCTCTTGGGATAGACAGCACCCGACAGTCTTCCGCTCCGCCACCAGAAGCGTTGTGGAAACCGATGACAATGAGAGGGTTCACATCCCGCCCGTCGTTGTCGGGAAGACCTGGCGTCAGGTCGCTGACGGCAGATAAACGAAAAGTCCCGGACTTCGGCCCGGGACTTTCTTTTTATGGAGGACCGGCACTAAGCCAGTTTCTTCTCCAGACGCTCGCGGATAGCGGCGAGGAACTGGGCGGATGTCAGCATCTTGGGAGTGATGCCTTCCATCAGGTTCACGAGATCCTTGGTGGCGAGACCCTCGTTCAGGGTGTCGAGGCAGGCGGTCTCAAGCTTCCCGGCGAAGTCCACGAGTTCGGGCAGGTTGTCGAGCTCTCCCCTCTTGCGGAAGGCCCCGCTCCAAGCGAAGATTGTCGCGATGGGGTTGGTGGAGGTCTCCTCGCCCTTCAGGTACTTGTAGTAATGGCGGGTCACGGTGCCGTGGGCGGCCTCATATTCATACTTGCCGTCGGGGCTGACGAGGACAGAGGTCATCATGGCCAGGGAGCCGAAAGCGGTGGAGACCATGTCTGACATCACGTCGCCGTCGTAGTTCTTGCAGGCCCAGATGAAGCCTCCCTCGGAACGCATGACACGGGCCACGGCGTCGTCGATAAGGGTGTAGAAATACTCGATCCCGGCCTCGGCGAAACGGTCCTTGTATTCCTGGAAAACCTCGTCGAATATAGCCCTGAAACGGCCGTCATATTTCTTGGATATGGTGTCCTTGGTGGCGAACCAGATGCTCTGCTTAAGGCTCAGGGCGTACTGGAAGCAGGAGTGGGCGAAGCTGCGGATGGATTTCTCCGTGTTGTGCATCCCCTGAAGGACGCCGGGGCCCTTGAACTGATGGACCACGACCTCCTCCTTCTTTCCGGACTCACCCTCGAAAACGAGCTTGGCCACACCGGGCTCGTCGGCCACGATCTCGACGCTCTTGTAGACGTCTCCGTAAGCGTGACGGGCGATGGTGATGGGCTTCTTCCAGAATTTCACTGCAGGATGGATGGAAGGGATGGTGATGGGGGTGCGGAACACAGTGCCGTCCAGGATGGAACGGATGGTCCCGTTGGGGCTTTTGTACATCTCCTTGAGATTGTACTCGGTCATCCTCTGGGCGTTGGGGGTGATGGTGGCGCACTTGACAGCGACACCATACTTCTTGGTGGCGTTGGCGGCGTCCACGGTGATCTGGTCGGAGGTCTTGTCCCTG
>CADBRH010000047.1 GCA_902797035.1 uncultured Bacteroidia bacterium
AGACACATCGCGTGTCTTTCGTGCTGATTCTAGTTTCGTTTATTGATTTCTCTTTACCTCGTTGTGATCTCTCAGTATTGTCAATGAACAGCGCTTTTCTCAAAGCGGACTGCAAAGATACGGACTTTTTTGATTCCACCAAATCTTTTTTCGTTTTTTTACTAGTTTTTAACAGGCGGCTCCTCCATCGTGACTTATTTATTATTATATTAGACGAACAATCTTAAAACAACCAATCATGGACACCAAGAAACTTGACTTTATGGCCACTATCACGGAAGCCGTCGAATACGGCATCAAAAACGTGGCCTCACTCATCCTGATGGCGATTCTTTACATCGTGACTATCTGGATCCCCTACCTCAACGTAGGCACGACGATAGGTCTTTACAAGGGGGTTGTCGAGATCAGCAAAGGGAAGGTACTCAACCCGATGATCCTTTTCGACAAGAGCAATTTCGAGAACATCGGTAATTTCTTTATTTTAGTAGGTATCATGTTCGTGGCGATCCTTCCGGCCTACTGCATGATGCTCATCCCCGGGATCGTGCTCGAGATCGCCTGGGGCTTCGCCATATATTTCCTGATCGACAAGGGGCTCTCTCCTATGGAGTGCATGAGAAAGAGCTACGACGCCACTTATGGCGAGAAATGGACGATCTTCTTCCTGCTGCTGGCCGTGTCAGCGCTAATCTTCGGGGTGACCGGTCTGCTCTCGATGATCCCCAAGATCGGATGGCTGTTCGCTTTCGCCGGATTCGTTTGCGCCTTCGCTATCATGATCTCTCTGCAGGCCGTCCTTTACAAGCACTTCAGCGCCAAGGCGTTCCCCGAGGAGAAACCAGTTGAGGAAGTAACTGAATAACAATATGGAAAAACAAGTTAACTCCTTGCCGGAGAACGCCCAAAGGGAACTTCTTCCAGGCGAGGAATATAAGCCTATCCTCGGCCCCGAGAGAAAATGGGCCGAGGTTACCCCTTACTCGGTGGCGATCGGCCTGTTTATGGTGGTGATCTTCTCGGCGGCGGCTGCCTACCTCGGACTTAGGGTCGGGCAGGTCTTCGAGGCCGCGATCCCGATAGCCATAATCGCGGTCGGCCTCACGAGCGCCCTCGGCAAGAAAGAGGGTCTGGGGCAGAACGTCATCATCCAGTCGATCGGAGGCTGCTCGGGGGCTGTCGTGGCGGGCGCGATATTCACACTCCCCGCTATATACATTCTCGGAGTCGAGGTCAGTTTCACCCAGATGTTCCTTTCCTCCCTGCTGGGAGGCGTCCTGGGAATATTGTTCCTGATTCCCTTCAGGAAATATTTCGTGAGCGAGATGCACGGGAAGTACCCCTTCCCGGAGGCGACGGCGACCACTCAGATTCTCGTGAGCGGGGAAGGAGGCAAGGGTGCCGGCACCCTGCTGGTCAGCGGCCTGGTCGGAGGCCTCTATGACTTCCTGGTCAGTACCTTCGGCACATGGGCCGACACGATCAGCACTACCGTCCTCGGTGTCGGAAGGGTCGTCGCCGACAAGGCGAAAGTCCTCCTGAAACTCAACACGAGCGCGGCCGTGCTGGGACTCGGGTACATAATCGGCCTGAAATACGCTCTTGTGATCTGCTGCGGCAGCCTTTTGGTGTGGCTGGTGATAATCCCGCTAATGAACCTTATCTGGGGCGGTCAGGTGATAGACCTGATGAACACCGGAGTGGCGATGACCATTGGCGAGATGTCCCCGGACCAGATATTCAAGGATTACGCGAGACATATCGGAATCGGCGGCATAGCGACCGCCGGAATCATCGGCATCATCAAGTCTTTCGGCGTGATCAAATCGGCCGTGGGCCTGGCAGTCAAGGAGTTCCGTCCCTCGCATGGCCATTCGGCCACCTCAAGCCCTGTCCGGACCGAAGAGGACATCCCGATGAAGACCATAGTATTCGGAATAGTTATCGCGCTGCTCGCCATCTTCGCTTTCTTCGCTTTCGGCGGGGTGGTGAACAACATCTGGCAGGCGATTGTCGGGCTGCTGATTGTGGCCATCATCTCGTTCCTGTTCACCACGGTGGCCGCTAACGCCATAGCCATAGTCGGTACCAACCCGGTCAGCGGAATGACCTTGATGACACTTATCATAGCCTCCCTGATCCTTGTGGCCGTGGGCCTCAAGGGCAACGCCGGCATGGCCGCGGCCCTCATCATCGGAGGTGTGGTCTGCACCGCCCTCTCCGTGGCTGGTTCCTTCATCACCGATCTCAAGATCGGTTATTGGATCGGCAGTACCCCAAAGAAACAGGAGGGATGGAAGTTCGCCGGCGTCGCCGTGGCGGCCGCCACCGTGTGCGGAGTGATGCTCGTGCTGAACAAGACCTACGGCTTTGTCGGTGACCAGGCTCTCGTCGCTCCCCAGGCCAACGCCATGGCCGCCGTGATCCAGCCCATGATGAACGGCGGGGGCGCCCCCTGGCTGCTGTACGGGATCGGCGCCGCGATCGCCATCCTGCTGACCATATTCAAAGTTCCCGCGCTGGCTTTCGCCCTCGGTATGTTCATCCCTATCGACCTGAACCTTCCGCTGCTCATCGGAGGCGCTATCTCTTGGTACGTCAGCTCACGCTCGAAGGACAAGAAGGTCAACGAGGCCCGCTCCGCCAAGGGCACCCTGATAGCTTCCGGCTTCATCGCAGGCGGGGCCCTGATGGGTGTCGTCAGCGCGCTGCTGAAGTTTTTCGATGTGGACTGGTTCCTTACCGCCTGGCACTCGGCCTACGGCGAGGCGATAGCCATCATCCCGTTCCTGGCGATCATCGCCTACATGATTCGCTCATCTATGAAGGCTAAGGAATAATGGAAAAGATACTTGACAGGTTTTTAAGATACGTCGCTGTGGACACACAGAGCGACGAGAATTCAGAGAGCCAACCCTCCACCCCCAAGCAGTTGAATCTCCTTAGTATGCTGCGCGACGAACTGGCCGCCATGGGCGTCGAGGCGACCCTTGATGAATATGGCTACGTCATGGCATCGATCCCGTCGAACATAGACCGGAAGGTCCCCGCGATCGGGTTCATAGCTCATGTGGACACGGCGCCGGACGCCTCAGGCGCGGACATCAAGCCCCAGATAATCAATGAATATGACGGCGGGGAGATCAAGCTGAAAGGAGTCCCCGGACTCGCGTTGAAACCCTCCGAATTCCCGGAGATGCTCCATTATATCGGGCAGACCCTGATCACCACCGACGGCACCACCCTTCTGGGAGCCGACGACAAAGCCGGTGTGGCGGAGATCATGGATGCGGTCCAGTTCATCGTCGGGCACACGGAGTTCAAGCACGGGGACATCCAGATAGGATTCACCCCCGACGAGGAGATCGGCCGGGGTGTGGTCAAGTTCGACGTGAAAAGGTTCGGGGCCGACTACGCTTACACCATGGACGGAGGCGAGGCCGGGGAGCTGGAGTTCGAGAACTTCAACGCCGCCTCGGCGAAGGTCCACATCCAGGGCCGCAACGTCCACCCGGGCTACGCCAAGGGCAAGATGATGAACGCCATATTGATCGGCATAGAGCTTAACTCGCTGCTCCCGACCGGGCAGAAGCCCGAGTACACGGAGGGTTATGAGGGGTTCTTCCACCTGATCGGCTTCTCCGGGTCAGTCGAGGAGGCTGACATGACCTACATCATCAGGGATCACGACAGGGCCTTGTTCGAGAGGAAGAAAGAGGTGATCGCCGAGTGCGCGGACTTCATCAACCGGAAGCACGGTCCCGGCACAGCGACAGTGGTCGTCAAAGACCAGTACTACAACATGCGGGAGCAGGTGGAGCCTCACTACCATGTCGTCGAGAAGGCTGTGAAAGCCATGGAGATGGCAGGAGTGAAGCCCCGGATCCAGCCCATCAGGGGCGGTACCGACGGGGCCAACCTGAGTTTCAAGGGCCTTCCCTGCCCCAACATATTCGCCGGCGGCCTCAACTTCCACGGGAAGATGGAATACGTCCCCCTGGAGTCGATGGAAAAGGCCTCCGAGGTCATTTTGAATATCATACGCTTGTACAGCGAGGACTGATTATAATATTGTCAAGATGAGTTTTCTCAAAACGGCGCGCCGGATGACCCTGGCACTCGCGGTGATTTGCGCCGCGGCGGGCTGCTCAGTCCGATCCACCTCTGAGTCAATAGCTTCCCTTAAGGATGGTTTCGCCGAACCTCCCCGTGAGGCGAGACCTTACCTTTGGTGGCACTGGATGGACGGCAACGTCACGAAAGACGGCATCCGGAAGGATCTTCTCTGGATGGACAGCATCGGTATAGGCGGCTTCCACCATTTCGACGCCGCCATAGCCATCCCCAGAATCGTGGAGAACAAGATGGTGTACATGCGTGACGACTGGAAGGACGCGTTCAAGTATGCCATAGCCCTCGGCGACTCCCTCGGGATGGAGATGACTGTCGCCAGCTCGCCCGGTTGGAGCTGCACCGGAGGCCCCTGGGTCACTCCCGAAGACGCGATGAAAAAACTTGTATGGAGGGAGACCCGACTGAGATTCACCGGGGAAGGTGAAGTAAAGGTGGGTCTGCCGGAACCGTTCCGGACGGCGGGCGGTTTCCAAGACATGAAAGGCTCCTCCGAGGAATTCTACGAGGACATAGCCGTGTTGGCCGTCAGGATGCCGGACGAGGATTTCCCTCTCAGGGAAATGGACGTGAAAGTGACCTCTTCCGGAGGCGAGTTCACTCTTGACCAACTCGCGGGAGAGAGCCTCGCGGACGCGGCCCTCCTCCCTGACGGGAAGGACGGGTTCGCGTGGATAGCCTATGAGTTCCCTGAGCCTATGACTATCCGTGCCGTCTCCACCGCTGACGGGCGGGTAAGACCCTGGCCATATCTTTCCGGACCTTCCCTCAGCGTTTCACTGGAGAGGAGCGACGACGGGGAAAACTATTCCGAGGTGATTAAAATCCCCAGCACAAGTTGCGGAAGGTCAACGGTTTCTTTCCCCGCCGCCACAGGCAGGTTCTTCCGGCTGAAGGTCGATAACACTGGAGGGCGAGGGACGAGAATCAGCGAGTTCAACCTCTACCCCACCGGCAGGATCACCCACTCCGAGGAGAAGGCGGGATTCTGCTCTCCCCACGATATTCACGACTTCCCCACCGTGACCGACGGACCTTTCGCCAGCGAGGTCATCGACGTGACAAGCATGGTGAAAGACAACTCGCTGGTCTGGGAGACCGAGGGCAACTGGAAGTTCCTGAGGGTCGGGTATTCACTCACGGGCCACAAGAACGGGCCGGCCCCCGCCGAGGCCACGGGCCTGGAGGTCGATAAGCTGGATCCTGGAGCATGGTCAAGATATTTCCACAAATACCTCGACATGTACAAGGACGCCACAGGCGGGCTGATCGGCGAAAGGGGCATCCAGTACATCCTGACCGACAGCTACGAGGCCGGATGCCAGAACTGGACGCCCTTGATGATCAAGGAGTTCCGTGAGCGCAGAGGGTATGACTTGATCCCATGGTTGCCTGTGCTGACCGGCGAGATCGTGGGATCCGTCGGGAGGAGCGAGGCCTTCCTCAGGGACTGGACCGTCACGATAGCGGAGCTTTACGCCGCCAACTACGACAGGATCAACGACTATGTCAAGGAATATGGGATGAGGGGCCGCTACAGCGAGTCCCACGAGTGCGGCAGGGCGTACATCGCCGACGGCATGGACGTGAAACGGACGGCTAGCGTGCCGATGGCGGCTTGCTGGATCGACGCGGGCTCGGCCTCGATGGCCGCCGCCGACATTCGGGAATCGGCCTCCGTCGCTCATATTTACGGTCAGAACATCGTCGCCGCGGAGTCGTTGACGGCGCACGGCACCTCACAGAGCGCCTACAAATACTCCCCTCGTGTCCTGAAGAGGACGGCGGACTGGGAGATGGCCCACGGCGTGAACCGCTTCATCATCCACGAGTCCGCCCACCAGCCGCTCGACAGCGTTTTCCCCGGTCTCGGCCTCGGGCCTTACGGCCAATGGTTCAACCGCCATGAGACCTGGGCGGGACAGGCCAAGGCATGGACGGACTACCTCGCCCGCAGCTGCCACATGCTCCAGAGTGGCAAGGCGGTGGCGGACATCCTCGTCTATTACGGGGAGGACAGCAACGTCTGCGCCCAGGCATCGATCTCCGAGCTTCCGGATTTCATCCCCGCCGGGTACAACTACGACTACGCCGGGCCCACCGTGTTGAAGGACGTCCTGAAAGCCAGGAAGGGACGTCTGGTGGCCGGGAATATGGTGTATTCAGTCCTCTACCTTGACAAGAACGTGAAAAGGATGTCTGTCCCGGTGCTATCGAAGATAGTGGCCTTGGCCTCCAAGGGGGTTCAGATTTGCGGCCATACTCCAGAGGGTCCCGCCGGGCTAATGGATGACGCCGACGAATGGAACTCGCTGATGGACAAGCTTAAAGCCTGTCCGAACGTCCATTTTAATGAGCCTGTTTACCATGTGCTGACAGGAATCGGTGTCCAGCCAGACATCATGTTCCATCCCAAGGAGAAACTCCTTTTCGTTCATCGTCAGCTGCCCGACACCGACTTCTATTGGGTCAGCCGGCCCGCCGATGAGGGCCAGGTGATGGATGTCATGTTCAGGCAGTCAGGGAAGAAAGTCAGCGTCTGGCATCCGGAGACTGGAATGGTCGAGGAGGTGTCTTACAGGGCGGAAGGGGACATGACCGCGGTCAGCCTTGATTTCGCCCCGGACGACGCTTTGTTCGTGGTCTTCTCCGGCAAGGCGGAGAACGGGGTCGTGGAGATTCCTCCCGTCAAGAAGACAGTCATCGCCGAGCCGTCCTCCACTTGGAACGTGAGCTTCCAGAAAGAGCGGAGCGCGCCGGAGTCGGCGGTCTTCGAGTCGCTGGCCTCTTTCACCGAGTCCTCAGACCCCGGAATCAAGTATTTCTCCGGATCGGCTGTTTACACTAACACCTTCACGCTCGATACGGTACCGGAGGACGCGTCGATAGTCCTGGATCTCGGGGATGTCAAGGACATCGCAGTTGTCAAGGTGAACGGCAAGGACCGCGGGACAATCTGGAAACTTCCCTACAGGGCCGACATCACCGATGCTGTTAAGCAAGGCGAGAACCTATTGGAAATCACTGTGATAAACCCTTGGCACAACAGGCTTGTAGGGGACAAGAGACAGGAATGCGGCCATCCGGTCACATTCACCTCGTACAATTTCTTCGGTCCGGATTCACCCCTCCTTCCCGCCGGCCTTCTCGGCCCGGTCAAAGTGGAGGCGGTGAGAAGATAATACTCTAAAGAAGTTTCTTCCGCAAGGCGGATATCATGTCCGCGGTCATTCCCTCAAGGTCGTAGGACGGTCTCCAGTCCCACTCCTCGCGGGCGCAGGTGTCGTCCATCTTGTCAGGCCAAGACTCGGCTATGGCCTGACGGACAGGATCCACCTCGTAACGCATCCTGAACCCGGGGATGTGCTCGCTGATCTTGGCGCGCAGGATCTCGGGGTCAAAACTCATCGACGCGATATTGAAAGAGTTGCGGTGGACGAGCTTGGACGGGTCGGCGTTCATGATGTCAACAGCCGCTTTCAGGGCGTCTGGCATGTACATCATGTCCATGAAGGTACCCGGGGCGATTGGACATACGAACTCCTCTCCCTTGACAGCGGCATAGTAAATCTCGACGGCGTAATCCGTGGTCCCGCCTCCGGGGAGGGTGACGTTGGAGATCAGGCCGGGGAAACGGACCGAGCGGGTGTCCACCCCGTACTTGTGGAAATAATAATCGCTCAGCAACTCGGTAGCCACCTTGGTGCAGCCATACATCGAACGAGGCCTTTGAATAGTGTCCTGAGGAGTGTTCACACGCGGAGTCTCAGGGCCGAAAGAGCCGATCGACGAGGGGGTGAACACGGCGCAACCGTTCTCACGGGCTATCTCGAGTATATTCATCAGACCGTCTATCTGGATATGCCAGGCCAGCTGGGGCCTCTTCTCCGCGACCGCCGAGAGAAGGGCGGCGAGATTGTAGATCGTGTCGATCTTGTACTTCTTGACTATTCCGAGCAGTCGCTCACCGTCACAGACATCAGCCTCGGCGCTAGGGCCGCTCTCAAGAAGTTCACCTTTGGGCTCGGCGCCCTTGATGTACCCGGCGACGACATTCCCCTCGGGAATCATTCTCCTGATCTTCATGGTTAGTTCGGAGCCGATCTGTCCGGTTGACCCGATCACAAGCACATTTTTCATTGCGGATAGAAACTAAATCGCTAAATTAGCGGTTACAAAATTACATTATTTTTCCGCAAACACGAAACTAATTAACGATTTATAATCATGTACGGCAAATTCCAAGACCATCTGAAAGAAGAGCTCGCCTCCATCAAGGAAGCCGGCTTGTACAAGAACGAAAGGAACATCGCCTCCGCCCAATCCGCCGAGATCACTCTCGAGGACGGTAGCAAGGCCCTGAACTTCTGCGCCAACAACTATCTCGGCCTGGCCGACTCACCGAGGCTGATCGAGGCCGCGAAGAGGGCCATGGACGGAAGGGGTTTCGGAATGTCCTCTGTCAGATTCATTTGCGGGACCCAGGATCTTCATAAAGAGCTTGAGGCGGCTGTCTCCAAGTTCTTCCACACTGAGGACACCATCCTCTACGCCTCCTGCTTCGACGCCAACGGAGGCGTTTTCGAGCCGTTGCTGACAGCCGAGGACGCCATCATCTCCGACTCCCTTAACCACGCCTCCATCATCGATGGGGTGCGCCTCTGTAAGGCGGTCCGCTACCGCTACGCGAACGCCGACATGGAAGACCTTGAGCGCTGCCTCAAGGAGGCCCAGGCACAGAGGTTCAGGATCATCTGCACCGACGGAGTGTTCTCTATGGACGGGAATGTCGCCCCGATGGACAAGATCTGCGACCTGGCCGAGAAATATGACGCCCTGGTGATGGTGGACGAGAGCCATTCCGCCGGCGTGGTAGGAAAGACCGGGCGCGGCGTGGCCGAGCTTTACGACTGCTACGGGAGGATAGATATATTCACGGGAACCCTCGGGAAGGCCTTCGGAGGCACTGTGGGAGGCTTCACGACCGGACGTAAGGAGATAATAGACATGCTCCGCCAGCGCTCCAGGCCGTATCTCTTCTCCAACTCCCTGCCACCGATGATCGTGGCCGCTGGTATAGAGATGTTCAAGATGCTGGACGAGAGCGACGATCTCCATGACCGCCAGCAGGAGAACGTGAGGTATTTCCGCGACGCGATGCTGGCCGCCGGTTTCGACATCAAGCCGACACAGAGCGCCATCTGCGCCGTCATGCTTTACGACGCCCCCCTGTCACAGAAGTTCGCCGCCAAGATGGCTGGGGAAGGGATATTCGTGACCGGTTTCTATTATCCTGTGGTCCCGAAGGGACAGGCCAGGATCAGGGTGCAGCTGTCAGCGGCCCATAAGAGAGAGCATCTCGACAAGGCCATAGCCGCCTTCGTCAAGGTCGGGAAAGAGCTCGGGGTGATCAAATAGGCTTACTCGAGGCTTTCCAGCTCGACATCATGCAACGCGGACAGGCTGTGAAGCAGGTCCGCGTTGTATTCTTTCTTTGGGACAAACAGTTCGACCGTCGCCTTGAAGAGATCGCCTTGCTTGGACATGGAGAAACTCTTCGCCTTCTTGCCGAATGAGTCGACCGCATCCACCAAAGACTTCTCGTCTTTGGATACTAGAGTCGCGGTCACTTCCTTCGCGCCGAACTTAAAGCTGTACAGGTTCAATCCCTCCATGCAGAGAAGGACAAGGGCGGCGCAGACAAGGGCGAGGACATACATCCCGCAACCCACGCACAATCCCATGGCGCCGGTTACCCATAGACCGGCGGCCGTGGTGAGCCCGCTGATGTGAGTCTTCTTGATTATGAGACCTCCTCCCAGAAAACCGATTCCGGTGACGACTCCGGCCGCGACACGGGCCGCGTCAAAACGCTCGGAGTTCAGGAAGCCGTTCTGGGATATTATCATGAACAGGGCGGCCCCGAGGGCCACAAGGAAGTGCGTGCGGACTCCGGCGCCCTTGGCCCGGAGCTCTCTCTCGTACCCGATGGCGGCCCCGATCAGGCCCGCCACCACCAGACGAAGGCTTAACTCAAGTGTGATATTCATGGTCATCTTTAATTATTCGTGGTAAAACATCGAGGCCGGGATTTGCTCCACATCGACTCCGGGACCGGTCAGCCCGACCTCCAGGGTCTCGCCACCGTAATTCTCGAAGAACTGTATCTCAACGCGGTGGTATCCCTCCTGAAGCTCGATCCACGAATCGGAGAAGCCGCCTCCGTCACGGTCGATGTCAAATAGAAGCACACCGTCTAAGAACAGTTTTGAACCGTCATCCGATGCCAGAGAGATCTGGTAGAGACCGGTCTGGTCAATTTTAATCAAGGTTTTGAAGACGAAACCGAAATGATCCTCTCTCAACTTGGCGCTCAGGTCGAGGAACGGCACGGTGCCGCGGGCCCTGACAGGGCTCGCCAGCACCTCCGCGACGCTCATGAAGTCTCCCTCATGGTAGGTGTAACTGACGCCGTGGCCTTTGGGCGTGGCTTTCACGGCCTCGAAACTATAGGAAGCGACCGGAGGCTCGGGCTCTTTATAATACTCCGGGTCGAAAGGCTCGCTCTTAACACCGTTGTCAGGGGTGAAGTCAATGCCAAGGATGTCCGCTATCGTGGCGGCCAGCTGCCTTGAGTAGAACTTTCCGTTACCGGAAGTCTCCCCGAGAACGGGAACTCCCTTGCCGAAAGCCATCAGCCAGGTCTCGTTCGCCCCGCGGAGGTCGGCGCCGTGGCCATGGAAACGCTCACCGCGGCCGCGGCCATGGTCGGTCGTGATGAGATACGTTGTCTTGCCCTTGTAGAAGGGATCAGCCTCGCAAGCCTCCACGATGTCCTTTATGCAGGCGTCGGTAGTGTTTATCGAATGGAGATACTTGCCGTAATCACCGCTGTGCCCGGCCCCGTCAGTCCCGCCGAAGGAGATGAAGAAGACCTTCGGGTGATCGTTCCTGATGGTCTCGAGGGCGTAAGCGTAAGTATAGGCGTCGGGTCGCTCGTCTCCCTTGGTGTAGCCAAACTCGCTCTCCTGCATCCTGTCTATCATCTTGAGGACAGGACTCGGGTCAGGCGAAACGTTCGGCTCGAAAGCCGTGCTACCGGGAAACCCTCCCTTGTCGTTGTTCACGGCATAGCGTATGGACTCCCAAGAGCCATAAACCATGACACGGCCTTTGTACCTCGGGTCACGGTTGGCCACCTCGAGAACGCTCGTGTTGGGGTTCTCGACAGGGTCGTTACTGTCCACCCTCTCGTCATCCGCCCATCCGCAGAACAGTTCGCTGTAGCCGGGATAGGAATATGACTTGTTGTTGGCGAGTGACATCAGGCTGTTCTTGTTCCGGTTGCCGAGCATATACCCGTGGGAGGGGGCATATCCCCAGGCGAAAGGCATCAGCGCCTCCCTGCGCTCCTCCGGGGTGGACCTCCAGTATTCGGCCTTCACGGCATCTATGTCGGTGACGAACCTCGGGTCAGAGACCAGCGACGAGTCGGCCCCGGTGAACACCTCCTGCCAACGTAAACCATCGTAGGTGATCACTATCACTCTAGGGTCATTGTCTCCGCAAGAGGCCAGCAAGGCCGTCAAGGCGACCATAAGGACTAAAAATGTCTTTTTCATATCTCTTTTTTTGTTATTGTTCCAGCGAACTCTCCCGGAGTCATTCCTGTCATTTTCTTGAAGCTCCTCGCTATAATCTTGTAATCCATGCCAAGAGAGTCGGCGGCGGCCAGCGGAGTGTACCCGTTGACCATCAAATCCTTCATCTTCTCCACCCTCATCTTGATGATGTATTGGTAAATGGATATTCCCATCTCACGCCTGAAAACATTCTCGAGCAGACGACGTGACATAGGCACCAGGGCAACGACGTCCTCTACGTTCACCCTCTCATTCAGGTTGTTGTTGATGTGATAGAGGACTTTGGAAATGTAAGGGTTAGGGTGCAGGACGGCGTCGGTTGACCGGCGGGCTGTGACAAACGTGGGCTTTACGATTATATCCTGAGTCTTCCCGAAACGTTTCTCCGGGGGAAGGGACAGTAGCTCGTCTATGACACTGGCTGTCTCATAACCGGCTTCCTCCACACCCTGGTTGAGGGAAGACAATTGCGGGGAGCATAGCTGGCAAAGAGACTCGTCGTTATCTATCCCCAGCACCATGATCTCCTCCGGAATTCTGCTTGTCTCTCCACCTTCCTGCTTCGCCGCCTCGATGACATAGTATGCCCTGTTGTCGTCGCAAGCCAGCACAGCCACCGGTTTGGGAAGTTCCCTGAGCCACGTCCCGAGGGCCTCGAGGTCATACCACCAAGTCTCGCTGAGGTCGTTCTTCTCACGGATCGAGATTGTGGCGTCAGGCAGCCTGGACCGTATCTCATCGACAAAACTGTCTCTCCTCTCGTCTGACCAAACCATGCCTTTCAGGCCGTAGAATCCGAAATTCCTGACACCTTTCTTTATCAGGTAGTCGGCGCAGATCCGGCCCGAGGCGGCGTAATCCCCGCTGATGTTGTGAATCGAGGGAAATCTCTTTTGGAAATCCTGCGCGATCGCTATGATCCCGTGGCGACGGAAAGCGTCCACGTCGTCTGTCGGGAGGAATTGCCCGATGATAGCGTCGGCTTTCCATGACACCGCGAACTTGACAACCTCATCCATACGGCCGTTGTCCCGTAAGGATAAAGGCATCTTGCACACAACCCATGGCTCGTGCTCATGCGAGAAACGCATGATCCCCTTCAAAAGCTTGTTGGCGTAAGATTCCGAGAAATCTGTCATCATCAGGAGCCGTGCCATGATAATCAGTTTTTAATACTCGTTAATAGCTCTCTCGAACCTGCCTTCCAGGTCCGAGAGTCTATAAAGTCCGTCAGGATTGGCCTTCAGCCCCTTTAGAGAGACCGGGAAGGCGACCGGAGTCTCACCAGGACCAAGCATCGGCATGGATCTGAGCTGGGAAGGAGTCTCGTAAACCAGGAAAAGCCCGGCGTATCTCCCGCCGTCTTTCCCGTCCCACAATGTCACCATCAGTTTGGAGCCTATCGGGGTTTTCTTCTCAATGGCGTCAGGAAGGGAATAATCCTCGGCGTCCAAGGCCGCCAGGACACTGGCGATATTGGAATCGTGACCGCAGAGGAAACTGAACTTCCGGCCCTTCTCCCTCATCTCCGAGAGCATGGTCTCCAGAAGAGGGCGCGACACATTGACCGCCACGGCGGGTGCGGTGAACAACACATCGCCGTACCAGTCTTTGATCCCGGCGACGCTCTCCCACTCGCTGACGGAGAAATCGTGGCCGAAGGCGGCGCTAGTCTCAGTGGGAGCCTCATAATACTGCAGTGTCATCGCGTCTGAGGCAGAGTTGGCCATCTTGAAACCACCGGTCATGGCCGGTTCCTTCCCCTCTTCCAGCTTTATCTCAAGGTCATCCGTCCTGAAAAACAAGGTGTCGTTGGCCGCCGCGGGCGAGCGCCTGATGTCCAGGACCTTCTCGAGAACGGCGAAATTGGGAGCCAGCTTGGAAGCGACGCCCTTGAGCCCTTCCTTGCCTCCCATGGCCTTGATCTGGGTCATGGCCTTCTCACGGAAAGCGTCGTCGATATTCGTCAGCCTCGGGTTGAAGACTGGATCCATCGTCCCGAGAGGATAATGCCGCTCCACCTTGACGTTCGCTATCGGGAGCATCCCGCTTGAGAAATACTGGGCGGTGGCGATTGTGCGCTGCATCGAGTTGGCGTAAAATCGTGTGGCTCCTTCCGAAGGGATCTCGTTCTCCGTCATCAAGCCCTCGCTGACCAGCCACTGGCGGAAGAACTGCCCCATCATGGTCTCCAGGGCGCCTCCTTTGAGAGAGAGCTCACCGGGAGCGGATGTCCAGTCGAACCAGTTGTGAGGGGTGATCCTCGACAGCACGGAGCCGCCTCCCGACAGAGGGGAGCGGATGTTGTGGCGACTCAGCGCCACGACCCTCTCAAGAGTGTAGCGGTCACGGAAGCCCTCCTGAGGGAATATCCATGTCGTGAGGTCACCGGGGGTCTCGGCGGGCTTATTCCCATTGACCCAGACATAGAACCCGGAACCGGCGCCACCGAAAGGGATGAAGACGATGTACCCTGGTAACTTGTTGACAGCGAATATCTTCTCGTTCTCCCTATCGTTCTTCGAGGAGGTTCCCCGGGAA
The DNA here is from genome assembly GCA_902797035.1 of uncultured Bacteroidia bacterium. GTDB lineage: Bacteria > Bacteroidota > Bacteroidia > Bacteroidales > UBA932 > Cryptobacteroides. The sequence continues at coordinate 14,316 of CADBRH010000047.1, forward strand.
TTGACATCCAACCCTTGAGCGACGGCCACCGTGGCGGCGGCCATCGCAATCAGAAACACTATCGCCTTCTTTATCATCATCATATTAATTGTCCGGGACAAAAAGCCTGTCGGCCGGCAGAGGGCCGTGATAGCCATCAGGGGCGATCACGCTAACCTCAAGCCGCTGCTCCTCACAATCCTCAAAAAAACGCAATGTCAGCCGATGCAAACCTTTCTCAAGGTTGACCAGCGCCCATTCCGTCCGAGCCGAGTGGGAGCCGTCGCTGTCAATCACTTTCTGGCCGTCTATGAATAGAACCGAACCATCGTCCGACACGATTTTGAATCGGTGGAAACCATCCTCAACGGCCATGAACCAGGTGTCAAACACGTGGCCGAAATGGTCTTTCTCAGGATCGGGGTCAATAAATATGGTCTCCATCACGCCTTCTTCCACGACCTTTCCCCCGGAGAGCATCTCGTCAGTGGACATGAAATCACCCTCATACTTGATGTATGAGACTCCCGGCCCGGAAGTCTCGGCCCTGGTTGAAGGCAACATCCGCGAACCGGCCATGTCCCTGGCCATCTTGTCATATTTGTCGATAACCTCCTTGGCGGTCATATACGTGCCACCCCAGGAGCCTTCGGCCATCCTGTCAATCCCTTCCCTTTCCACCACGCGTCTGAAGATGGTGTCGGCGCCTTCCTGGAGCGCCTTGACCGGATCTTTTTCCAATTGAAGGAAGCGAAGGGGCATCTCGGCGGTCTCAACCCTGTCGTACAAGACACTATCCGAGGCCACAGCCTCCTTCGCGGAGGCGAATATCCTTAAGCCCTCCGTGATGAACTCGTCCGTGTACATCTCGTCCGAGGGCGTGATATAGCAAATCCCGTGAATCCCCGGTCTTCGCAATATCCTGTCCTCAAGGTCCAGATATTCCCTGACGAAAGGTCCGGCGGCTCCGTAATATCCATCGGTGAAGTCCTTGATCAGGGCATCCAAGTCCGCGTCGGGGTTCCACATGAGTTTAGAGAGAAGCCACGAGCGCATCTCCCTCAACTCGCATGATGTCGTCTGATAGTCACCTTCCTCGAGGATGCCGATGGCGTTATTGTCCCGGAAGTCCTGAATATGTGTCCGCATGGTCTTCCAATTGGCCACAGGCAGGCAGTACTCAAGGAAATCGGTCACATAGTCCCAGATGTAAAGGTGCGGGGCAATGGCCGACCACTCCTGAAGATCCTTCAGGAAATCCACGTTGCGCTCGCAGTCATCATAGTCGTGCAGCATGCAGCACTCGATGCCGCAAAGGCGGATGACGACATTATCCCTCGGGACTATGTCTTTCGGAGCGTGGCGGGTATACTGATAGGCGAAGGTTCCGATGAACTTGTCAGGGAATTCCTCCTTGACAGCGTCGGCGACCTGATTCACGAACCACAACATTATTCCCGACTGACCGCCATACTTCTCCGCGAGGGCGGCGCACTCGTCGCACTCGCAGAAAAGGAAATTATCCGCCTGTTCCATAGAGTAGATCAGATAATCTGGCTCGCGGCGCATGACATCCTTGATTCTCTCGACGCAAAGATCAAGCACTTCCGGATTGGACAGGCACAATTGTGAATACCCGGACTGCCTCTTCCCGTCCCTGAGGCTGAAATACTCAGGATGACTGGAATAGAATTCCGCGGGAGTGATCAAGTATCCCATCGAGTGCACCCCCCAGTAACCCTCGGCGGTACCGGGTAGAGTCTCCCCCGGCCTCTCCCCGGGCAGCCTTATGAAATTGTTCCTCAACCTGGCCGAGAAAGCGGGATTCGTACGGACATCCAAGACGCAATTGTCCCGGATGAGTATTCCCGGTTCCTCCCTTCTGCTTATATTCCGGAAACTCCAGGAAGAGAGGGACGGGGCCACGCTTACCTTGCTTGAATACCATCTGCAACCAAGCTCCTCCTCAAGGAAGGAGTACACCGAATAGAGGGTGCCTCGTTTGGAGCCTCCCCAGAAGAAGATATCCCCTTCCCGGCTTCTGACCTCGAAAGAGTCGTCCCTGTCCTCCGGCTTGACGGTATCAGGGAAATAATTCTCCACAAGGGAGTTATACCCTACAACCAAGCGTTTCCCCGCTTGCCCGCCGTCCAAGTCGGTGACAGGCAGCTCCACGCCTGAGACAGCCTTTATCCAATCCCTCAACTCGGTGGCGGCGTACCGCTCCGAGGCAGGGGCGTCGCGGGCGATGACTATGGTGTATTCCGATCCACCTTCCTTGAAAAGGGAATGGAGACCGCATGATGTCAGCAAGACGAGAGCGGCGATAGCGGCCAGAACGGTGAAAGGCTTGATCCTCATGAACTAATTGGTTTTCAATATAATTGTGGGATCGAGAGGATAGCGGCCGAAATCCTTGCCATAGATGGCGAGACCTCCGTCGAGATCCTCGACGGGAGCGGTGAAGCGGATCCGGAAGCTTCTGGTCTTCAGAATCTCCTCGGCGGGGATACTGTAGATCGGCACCTCGATGCGGACGAGTTCCCCATAGGAACCCGCCTCCCTGATCTCCGGCTTGAACGGCTGGGCTCCCCAGGAGAGGATCCCCCTGTGGTCGGCGGGATCGTCGGCCAGGTCAATCTTGCCGACGACCTTCCCGTTGACCGAGACCTCGATCTTCGAAGGCCAGAGGGTAGTGTCGGTCATGGCGTAGGAGTTCAGAGACTTGCAATGGTCGAAGGTGCCTCCTCCGAGCATGAAGTCCCCGCTCATCTCGTTACCTTCCTTGTCTTTCCCGAACTTCTCCTTCGCGGAGGCCTCGAACAAGATCTCGGCGCCGGTGACACTCTCAAGGACAATGTCGTCAGGAATGGCCACTGTGTACTCGAAATAGCCGTTGCCGAAGCCGTCAACCTTGAGCCCGTCATAGATGGAAGTCTGTCCCTGTGACCACTCGCTGGCGCTGAAAGAGGCGGGAGCGAAAGTGATGACCCTCGTGTTCTCCGGCAAAGTGGTCTTTCCGTCCTTGACGCGGAAAGTAGTGAAATTGTGGTGCAGGGTCTCGCCCTTGTCATTCTTAAGGACAACCCTAAGCCAATACAAGCCGTTCTCCTCGGGAACCTGGACCTTCCGGGCGGCGACCACCTCGGAACGCCAAGGCTTGAACTCTACAGGGATGGAGACTTTATCATATCCCGTGAAATCACCGAGGGTGTTGAAGCCGACCAACTCTGTCTCGAGGGTCAACGCCCCTGGATCCTTGTCCGTCATGAAAGAGCCATAGAACGGAAGGTCAACTGTCTCGCCGGGCTTGTTCACGGTGTAGAGATACTTCACCGGGGAGATGTAATAAAGGCTCTGGAAGTCGGCCATGGTCATCCCCGGCACCAGGTCGTCGAGACCGTCGATCTTGGGAGACCTGTCGTACTGGACATATCCGTTCCACTCGTTGATCACGTCGTGATGCTCGGTGTAGAGCCATCCGGCGCATTTTGGATAACGACGGAAGGCGTCGATCATGATGTGGTAGTCCCATGTGAAATCACAGTCACCGGCGCTGCCACTGTATCCCCAGACATTCCCGCATTCGCTGTTGATCATCGGCGCGCCGTTCTGGAAGTTGCCCGCGGTGTAATTGAAAGGGCTTCCGGGATAGGTGTTGTCCACATATTCCTTGATCTCTCTATCCCAATCCCATCCAGGACGGTAAGAGTGCCATGAGTTGATGTCGGACTCGACATGGTCGCGGTTGCAAGCGGAGTTGTCCTCGGCAAGGCGGGAAGGATCCAGGCTCTTTGTCAAGCGACGCATCGAGCGCACCCATTCCTGAATCTCCGTGTCATAGTCGTTGTCCCCCCTCAAGCCCCAGGTCTCGTTGAAATTGACCCAGGCGAAAATGGAAGGGTGATTGAAATCGCGCTCTAACTGTCCGCGGAGGCAATTCTCCCAATCCTCCCTGGCCTCGGGAGTCGGTTTGCCCCAGAAATTCGGGGTGTCGGCCATGATCAGGAGACCGAGTTTGTCCGCCCAGTACAGCTTGCGGGGTACCTCGACCTTGATATGGATCCTGTTCCCGTTCAGCCCGAGGCGCTTGGAGATCATGATCTCATTCCTCATGAACTCGTCACTAGGGAAAGTGTAATACCCGTCCGGGTGGTAGCTTTGGTCGAGACAGAGCTGCAGATAAATGGGTTTGTTGTTGAGCGCCACATAGTTATAGTCGGCATCCGGAAATTGGATTACCCCTATCTTCCTTTGTCCGAAATAGGAGTCCACCTTGTCCTCACCGCCGAGAGAGGCGGTGACCTCATAGAGGAAAGGATCGTCGAGATCCCATAAGCGCTGATCCTTGATGGGGATGTTGAGACTCGCCTTGTCCTTTCCTCCGAGGTCCGCGGTGAACGTGTCCTGGCCGCCGGTCTTGAACACCAGCTTGAAGGACTCTCCCTCGGCGGCCGGAGCCGCCAAGGCCACATCCACACGCACCGATGAGTCGTCGATGTCCGGGGTGAAATGAAGAGAGCTGATGTAGTTCTCTCCCCTCGCCTCAAGATAGACAGTCTGCCATATTCCCCGGGCGTTGCCGTAGCCTTGCTTGCCGTAGAGATGGGCGTCGCTGTAGGTGTCGTCCGCCTTGATGACCAGTCTCTGGGCCTCTCCGAAACGTATGTCCTTAAGCTCGCACTCGAACGGGACATATCCTCCCTGGTGAGCGCCTATCTCATTCCCGTCCAGCCAGACCTTTGTGTCCCAGTCCGAGGCTCCTACCACGAGGAAGACCCTCTTGCCTTTCCAGGATTTGGGAACAGTTATCTCCCGGCTATACCAGCCGATGTCCCCCTTGTCCTCCACCTCGGAAAGCTTTGAACCCCAAGGGAAAGGGACGACGATTTCCTGATCCATCGCCGAGAGATCCCCACCTGAGAGAACGGCAGCGGCAGCGGCTTCGTTGAAAGTGAAGGCCCAACGGCCGTTGAGGTTGATCCAATCGGCCCTCTCGAAGTCGGGTCTGGGATGCTCGGGAAGAGGTATGGACTCGGAGGCATTGTTGTCGCAGGCGCCCAGAACGGCCATCCCGAGGACGCAAATGGCTATGAATATCTTTCTCATTATCGGTTATTTAACAAGTTTGACTCCCTTAGGGAGGGTGATATCGGAAGAGACTTTGCCGTCCGGGCCTTTCCTGTGGCTGACTTTGATGACTCCGTAAGGCGTGGGGAATGTTCCCTCGGCCCATTCGAGGTCTCCCAGATGAGGCTCGACCCTAACCTGCTTGAAACCGACGCCGACAGGCTCGATCCCGAGGACATGACGGCTCAGCCAAGTTGTGGGGCCGGAGGCCCAGCCATGGCAGAAACTGTGACGGAGTCCCACATAGCACCAGGCGCCGCCGTCAGCGTGGATGTCGAACTTGCCCTCCGGGACCACCTCGTCGATCCGGGCGGCGTTCTGGGCGTCAACATAGTTGAAATCCTCCCAGAAAGTCGTGGCGCCAAGGTCCAGCATCTTCCCCCAATACTTGGAGATAAGATCCATAGCCTCGGTGTAATGGCCGCCTTTGGCCAAAGCCTCGAGCAGGTAATACCCCATGAAAGAGGTGAACTTCTCCGGACCATTGGAAAGGATGACCCTCGAGGCCTCCTCAGGGTCGAGCATATCCTCGATAGCGAGCAGGGCCGCCGCCTGACTGTTGCCCACATGGTCAGGGACATATTTCCTGAGCTCCTCCGCCGCCTTGGCGCACCTTTGGCGCAGGTACTCGTCATTGAGCCACTCGGCCATGTCGGCTCCGGCCTCGAGCGCCCTGACGGAAAGGGCCTGAAGGCCGGCGTGGATGACATCCGGCTGGTCGTTGGAGGGCCAGTCGATGAAACGGCCTTCCTTGTAAGCCTCTTTGCTGCCGTCAAGGTTCGAGATCACGTTCTCGAGAAGCAGCTCCAGGTAACCGCTATTAGCCTTCAGGTAATTAAGATCGCCATACCACTGATAGAGATGATGCTGGATGATGATCCACCACAGCGTGTAAGAGCAGATGCCGTTCATCCAAACGGACGCCGGTGTGCCTTCCTTGACATAGTCCAGGCTCTTGCGGACCACCGGCTGGTCACCGAAGACGGTCCCGATGGTCATGACCTCGGGATGCATGTCCCCGATCCAGACGAGGCGGTCGCGCTTGATGCCGTCCCAGATGTATTCCTGCATATTGAGGTGGACGGTGTAGGCCCCGGTCTGCCAGATCTGGTTCAGTCTCTCATCGTCACACTTGAATGATCCGAGATAGGGGATATCCCTGTATTTGGAGATCGCCCTGACCGCCACTATGGCCGCCGCCGGATCGTCGCCCAGATAATCCAGACGGGCGAAACGGAATCCGCTGTTGCCGTACTCGGCGGCCCCCAGCCAAGGAACGGAAATCTCGAAGTCTCTGACAGCGTGGTCGTTGGTGGCTGTGGTCCCGGGCTCACGGACATCGCTGAGCGCCTCGCTCACCGACTCACCCAGACACAAGCGGAACCTCGCGGGCTCCTTCCCTCCCGCTATAGAGCGGACAATCTGGATGCCTCCCTGGATCTCCTTGCCGAAGTCCAGAAGCACGGAGCCTCCCTTGGAGAAGACCGTCACATCAGGCTCGGACGTGGAGACCTGGCCGGAAAATGGTTGAAGAAGACACTCTGCCCTGAATACATTCCCTTCGGACAGGACAATCCTGGTCGGGATCAGATACTCTGTCTTGAACTCCGACCCTCCCGCGGGCACGGCGGGGGCTTCCGTCTCCCCTCCCCGGCAGGATGACAAAACGGACACGGCCGCGATGGCCGCGATGGTTCCAAAAACTTTTCTCATGGCGTTTCCTGAATATTCTTTCATGTGATTATCAAATATAGAAATTAATTCCGATTCCAAGGACGTGTTCCGCCGGAATACCATTGAAAGCGTAGTAAAGATAATAAGCCTCCAGCTGGACCACCTTGGAAATGTCGTAGTCGCAGGCGACATAGTGCCTTGTCTTCTTCCACACGTCCCCCCACGTGAACACCTCGGCGGCTAGGTAAGGGCTGAAACGAGTCCCTGGAATTGAATATTGTACCTTCAGCCTTGAGCGTAGGACATTCCCGCTCCCTCCGGTCGCGGGGGTCCAGTCCCGCATGTACCTTTCCCTGACAGAGACCTTAAAGCCGCCTTCCTTAAGCGTGGCGGTGAGGTCGAGGACCGCCCTGTGGGTAATCCAGGAAGGCTCCCTCATGAAGTCATAGGCGACATCAGCCTTAAGCCAAGGGAATATCTTGACACCCAATGTGGTACGGGTGTACCAGCACTCCAGGCGCCGGTACTGGAAATTGTCATGCTCAAAGTAGAAACCGGCGAAGAAAGGGCTGTTCCCGAAATCGTGGAAAACCTCGAGGAACTCCCATCCGCCGAAGGTGTTGTCCTCTTTCTCCTGCGCCCGGGCGGAGAGGACGGGCAGGAGAAGGAGTGACGCGGCTATCAAGATTGACCTTAAAAACCTCATCAAAAATCAGGGTCAAGGAATATACAAATCGTAAACCAGCAGGTTCACTGGACCGACGAGACCAGCCGGCTGGAGGGCGGAATCGCTTCTGTAATAGGACCAGATCACGAAAGCCTTACGGCCGGAGGGGCGGGACCCGTCTTTCAGGAACCAATCGGGGAATTCCTTCATGGCCCTTCCCCTTTCCGCTCCACGGTCAGTTCCCCACTCGAAATCAGCCTCCAGGCGCTCGTCACCGATGAGCCTGTTGGCCCAGTTATTCGTTACCGCCACCTTGATGTCATTCTCCCCTTCCCGCAAAAGATCGGTGATATCCGACTTGAAAGGAGGGTACCACAATACCGCGGCCTTCTTCCCGTTCACCTCCAACTCGGCGATATCGTTCATCTCGCCGAGGTCAATCACGACACGCCTGGTCTCCGAAAGATCCTCCTTGCCTATGACCACTTTAGTCGTGTACGTGGCCGTGCCGGCGAAATACTTGAGCCTTTCGTCTTCGCACTGGCTGAAGTCCTTCAAGGTGAACGATTTGAGGGAGAAAGGCTCGTCCACTTTCGGGACCATATCGACATCCCACACATCCCCGGCCGGCTTTACTGTCTTGCCCTTCCCGATGTATTGCGGAGACTTGACGTACTTCTTTCTGCCGTGGTCAAGGACCACGAAAACGGAGGAGCCGGGATCCAGAGTGACATTCACGGAATCGGACTTCCACATCTCAGGAGCGAGCGAGATCGCCCCGGAATAGGGGTTCCATAGCTCGGGACAGGCGCCTTCCTCCCATGGGCAGAGGGATATCTTCCTCTCCGAGTCTCCTTGATTGACAACGAAATAAACATCAGCCTCCATCGTCTTCCTATGGATCCAGTCAGCTGTCCTGTCCTCAAGGACACCTTGCTGAAGCATCATCTGGCATCTCGCGAGATACCTTATGAACGCCTTGCCCGGCTCGAACCATGTCTGGTTGCGGCCGAAGTGGGTACCCCACCATCCCATACCCATCCCGGGCTGGTATCTGTCGTCGAACGGCTGGTGCACCCAATGGTGAAGGAATAGCAGGTTCGCTCCTGACACGAAAGCGCCGTCGGCCGAGCGTTTGAGATACTCGGGATCCTCGGTGAAACGGCTGTGGTCCGGCCATCCGGTGAACGCCTCGGCGCCGACAATATTCTTGCCGTATTCCTTCGCCTTGTCCACGACCGTGGCGCTGATCCTCCCGTCTCCATGTGTCCAGAACTCACCCATCGGGAGGTCGGGTACAGAGACAGACTCCGCGGGGTCGAACGGTCCCCAGTATGGCTCCCAATACATCTGTAGTCCCTCGGCGTGGATCTTGTCCCTCGCCACCTTGAAGCCATTGTCGATGAACATCCTGCTGACGGTCTCTTTCATGTCCTTGTCGAAATCCTTGACCGCCTCATCCTCGGGGGAAACGTCCTTGAGGGCGAACATGGGAACGGGATCGTAGCCATGGTCATTCATAAACTCCTCCCTGAAACCCTCGGTCCAGTTCTGCTCACCGGCCTCATAACTATCTATCAATATGTGAGTGAATGACTTCCCGAAATATTCCCCGACATGTTCCCTTAACGGCCCGAGGACATTGTCCCAATGGAAAGCCGAGATCTCAGCGCTCATCTTGTCAGCCTCGAGAACCTTCCCGACCAACTCCTCGGGAACAGGATGAGGGAAAGCCATGGTGCAGGCATGGCCTATACGATAGACCACCCATTTCCCTGCCGGGGCGTCCCATTCCAAGATTCCTTCCTCGTCCATCCTTCCGGTCAAATCCACGACATCCTCTCTGGTCACGCCTGGTCTCGAGGGCACGGCGATGACGGCTATATCCTTGAATTTGGTGGCCTTGGCCACATAATCTGAGTAAAATGAGAATGACGGTAGCTCGGGGACGGGAAGCCCGACTCTAAGGGCCTCGCCACCATAGCTGGCCAGATCCGTCTTGCTTACCACGACCGTTCGCATCCCCTTGTCCTCATCGATCCAGGGGCCTCCTGTAGTGCTGTAGCCAGGAGAGTTGTGAAGACCGATCTTCAGGCCCAGCCCGGCCGCCACCTCGGCGGCATGTTCTATCGCCTCCCAATACTTCTCGCTCCTGTAAGTCTGGTCAGGCCACGGGTTGTTCCCCACCGGGGCCTCAGACTCCTGCACAGCCGATGTCAGGTTGAATATTGTGGCCCCGGCTATCCCTGACTCCCTCATGGCCTCCAGATCCTTACTGATTCCTTCCTTGGAGAAGTTGGAGCCCATCCAATGCCACCAGACATAGGGCCCGTACTTAAGCGGGGGCGCCCCGAACATCTCCGCCAGATCAGAGGTCTTGAGATCCTTGGAGCCGTCCCCGGAGCAGGATACCGCGCAGATGGTCAGTGTGACCGATAATAGAATGACAGACAGTCGTTTCATTGTCTTAATATTCCTGGAATAATCCCATTTCTCAATTCTTCAGCCGTATGTCGGACGACGAGGCTCCGACCATTATCTCCGGTATTCCCTCCGGATACACGAAACAGCCCTTGGACTCGCTCCAATAGCGAAGGTCCTCCCGACGCACCGGGATAGTGACGACCTTGCTCTCCCCTCTCTTGAGATGGACGCGTTTGAAGGCCCTCAATTCCTTTATTGGAGCGACCCCCTCATACTCCGGGAGACGGACATACACCTGGGCCACCTCGTCGCCGTCGTGTTTCCCGGCGTTCTTGAGGGTGAAAGAGACCTCAACGACGTCACCGTTGTCGGCGACCTCGAGGTTCGAGTAACGGAACTCGCTGTAACTCAGACCATGACCAAAAGGATAAAGGACATCTCCCTCGAAATACTTGTACGTCCGCTTGGTGATGTCATAGTCGTCGAAAGCGGGGAGATCCTCAAGGCTGTTATAATAAGTGACAGGGAGCCTGCCGGCGGGGTTGTATTTCCCGAACAGAACCTCCGCCACCGCTGTGCCGCCCTTCTCGCCGGGATACCAAGCGTTAACTATCGCCGGGATATTCTTATCCTCCCACAGGATTGACAGGGGGCTTCCGGCGACCAGCACCAGAACCACGTTCCTGTTGACACGGTAAAGCTGTTGGAGGAACTTGACCTGATCCTCGGGAAGTGTTATGAAATCACGATCCTTGCCTTCCCTCTCGATGCTCTTGTTAATACCCATTACGGCGATCACGGCGTCACACTCTTTGGCGAGCCCCACGCTCTCTTTCCCGTCCGTGTCAGAATCCCAAGGGACGTGTCTTACGATGAAGTTCTTACCCGCCACGGCTTTAATCCCGTCCAGAATCGAAACGGGAGTGTTGACCGGCTCCCCGCTGTAGTCCCCGAACTCACAAGCGTCCGCGTTGATCCCGACGACGGCCACGGAACGTACCTTGCCTTTCCTTAACGGCAGCATCCCCTTGTCGTTCTTCAATAGGACTATTGACTCCCTGGCCATTTGAAGGGCTAGGGCCTGGTGCTCCTCAGAGCCGATGATGTCGGGGGACAACTTGGTGTAGGGGTTGTCTTTCCCGGAATCGAAAATGCCAAGGCGCATCCTCGCGGTCAGTATCCTGCGGGCCGCCCTGTCGATGTCGGCCTCGCTGACCATACCCAGCCGATAGGCTTCCCTCAATGGCTCGATAAAGTAGCTGTCGCCACACTCGAGGTCAAGGCCGGAGAGGAGGCTCAGCGCGGCGGCGGTCTCTTTTCTCGAGACATAATGATGATCCTCGACCAGGGTCGACACGCCTCCGCAGTCGGAGACCACATAACCCTCGAAGCCCCAGTCACCTCTCAGGACCTTAGTCAAAAGCCAGGGGTTGGCGCAAGAGGGAATGCCATTTATGGCGTTGTAGGAAGCCATGATGGAAGCCGCGTGCCCTCTGCGGACAAGAGCCTCGTAGGCCGGCAGGTAATATTCCCTCAGCTGCTTCTCGGAGATAATGGCGTCGCACTCGAAACGGTTGTGTTCCTCGTTGTTGGCCGCGAAATGCTTCGGGGTCGAGACGACTTTCAGGTAACGGGGGTCGTCTCCCTGAAGGCCCTTCACGAAAGCCGTTCCCATCTCGCCTGTAAGGAAGGGATCCTCCCCGTAGGTCTCGGGAGTTCTTCCCCAGCGGGGATCACGGGCCATGTTGATGGTCGGGGACCAGAAGGTCAGCAGGTCGCTGAACTGGGCGGTCTGTAACTTACCCTCACCCAACTCGTTCCATCTGGCTCTCGCCTCATCCGAGATCGCCGAGGCGGTCTTGAGCAGCATCTCCGGATCCCAGGTGGCCGCCAGGGCGATGGCCTGGGGGAACACGGTGAACTTCCCGGGGCGCACGATCCCGTGCAGGGCCTCGTTGCCGTGGTAATATTTGTCTATCCCCAACCGTTCGTTGGCGGGAGACGTGGCCCGCATCAGATCGATTTTCTCATCGACGGTCATCCTGCCGAGCAGGTCCTCGACCCTCTCCGCTATCGGAAGACTCTCATCCCGGAAGGCCGGCTTCTGGGCCGCGGCCTCAGGCTTGAAAACAAGCGTGACGGCCAGGAACGAGACGTACAGGAATATCTTTCTCATCAGCGTATGGATATGTTACAATAGCGTCCAGTCTTTCTCCACGCAGCTGGCGTGGTGCTCGGTGATACCCTTCTCGTCCATCCAACGACGTGTGTCGCGGGTCTTCAGCCAGGTGTGCTCAGGAGCGGGTTCCCACACCCAAGAGGGTGTAGGCCAGAGGCAGGCGCGGAAGTTTATCGCCTTGTAGAACTCCTCCGAACAACCATTCTGGCCATGATGAGCCATCTGCATATAGTCGCAGTCGAGATATTCCTTATAGGCGGCGAGAACCTTGTCACCGCACTCTATCCCGGCGTCCCCGAGCATCACGACGCTTTTGGTATCGTCCCAGAAACGGATGATCATCGACTGGTTGTTGTAGGGGTTGGTCCTGAACTCGGGGTTTGCCACTCCGAGGACCATTATCCCGATGCCGTCTATGTCGAAGCGTTGCCCGGGATTGTGGATATTCAGATAATCCACCTTGCCGATCACGTTGTCGAGGGCGTGATAATAACCTCTCGCGTTGGCGGCGCTTCCCGGCTCAAGGTCGAGAAACTCGTCCGCGACACGGGAATAAATCAACTTGTCCACCGTGACTCCTTGAGGGTCATTAAGAATGGTGATAAAGGCCTCCATGTGGTCCTCGTGCGGGTGAGTGATGAACCAAAGGTCAACATGCCCGCCGGTCTCCTTAATCTTCCCTCGGAGGTTGTCGGCGTCTGTGGCGAAACCTCCGTCAACCATTATCACCTTGCCTCCGGTGGTTTTGAACAGGTAGGAGTTACCGATCGTGTCAGTGGCGGACGAGATCTGCGTCATCGTGAAATGGCCCTTCTTCCTATCTCCGAACAGTTCCTTTTCCTTTTCGCTCCAGGAACCGGCCTTTGGAGCGCATCCGTTCAGGGCGAGGCCTGCCGCGGCCAATCCCGAAACCTTCATAAAAAATCTTCTGTCCATAATCAGTGTCTTTTATATGTTACTCTTTAATCATTTCACCTCACCTCCGTTGACATAAACCCTTCCACCGTCAATCCTCTCCTCGGAGTTCTTCCCGAGCCAGACCTCGAACCAACCTTCCTCTACGCCGAACTTCAAATCCTTGTCCCACATGGCGAAACGACGGTACGGGACCTCAATCTCGACAACCTTGGACTCCCCGGGAGCCAGGGTCACCCGTTTGAACGCGGCAAGTTCCTTCATGGGCCTCACCACCGACGCGAGCTCGTCATGAATATAAACCTGCACGACCTCGTCGCCCTCAACGGATCCCGTGTTCGTGACGGTCACCCCGACCTTCAACGGCTCACCTTCCGCTAAGGACTCTGCGGCATGGAAGTCACTGTATTCGAATGTGGTATAATTAAGACCGTAGCCAAACGGGAAAAGCGGCTTGCCGTCATTCTCGACATAGCCGTACCCGCGGCCGCTCGGCTTGATCGAATAGTACATGGGGTTCTGTCCAATACTTTTGGCCCAGCTCATAGGGAGCCGGCCTCCCGGAGAGCGCTTACCGGTCAGGACGTCGGCTATCGCCGCTCCGCCCTGCTCACCTGAGTACCAAGCCTCAAGAACGGCCGCCGCCCCGTCAACCCAATCGGTAATGTCGATGACAGCCCCGTTGTGAAGCACAACGACGACCGGCTTGCCAGTGGCGATAAGGTCCCTTACCATTCTCTCCTGATCAATCTCTATCTTGACATCGCTCTGGTCCGCGATAATGACGGCGTCCGTTTTCTCCCGGTTCCGGCTCTCATGGGCGGATGGCATCTTGAAGCTGCTCCTGTCACTACCTTCCTCCTCTGTTATGGTAGGGAAGAAAAGCAGTACGTCGCAAGACCTGGCCAAAGGCCCCACATTCTGGCCGTTTCTGTTCAATATTACCTCGGCTGATCCTTCGAACGCCTTCCTCAGGCCATCATAAGGGGTCACCCCGTCACCTCTCCAGCCGCCACGGCCGCCGCTGTAATCACCAACGTTCAGGATATCAGCGGCAGGGCCGAAGACACCTATCCTCTTGACACAGCCCGGTTTAAGGGGTAATATCCCGTCATTCTTCAGGAGGGTCATCGCCTTCACGGCGGCCTCGCGGGCGAGCGCCCTATGCTCAGGGCTACGGACCACTTTGGCGGCGTTCTCCGGATCGGCGAAAGGATCGTCGAACAGTCCCAGTTGGAACTTGATCTTCAAAACCCTGCGGACACTCTCATCTAAGACCTTCTCGCTTATCTTCCCTTCTTTCACCATATTCAGAAGATTCGAGCTCGTGTTGGCGAGTTGGATGTCCAGTCCGTTATTCAGGCACATGGCCAGCGCGTCATCTGGCGTGGGGGCCATCTTGTGACCCGAACTGACTATTTCCACGCCGCCGTAATCGGAGACCACAATACCCTCGAAACCCCACTCGTCTTTAAGAATATCTTTCAACAATCTGGAGTCGCGGCTGGCGGGGATCCCGTCGACCGAGTTGTAGGCGGCCATGACTCCTCTGGCCCCTCCTTCCTGGACACAGGCCCTGAAAGGCTCTAGATATACCTCGCGCAGGACTCTCCAAGACATCGGGGACGCGAAAGAGTCGTGACCTCCCTCCCCGTAATTGTCAACGAAATGCTTGGGGGTGGCGACTACCCCTCCTTCCTCCAAGGCTTTAACATAGGCGACGCCCATCAATGAGTTGAGCAGGACATCCTCGCCGTAGCTCTCCTGTCCCCTCCCCCAACGCTGGTCCCGGGTGATGTTGACGACCGGGGCGTAAACCTGGCGCACACCGACCGCCCTCAGCTCCTCCGCCACAACCTGGCCTACCTTATAGTAGAAATCATCATCGAAGGTGGCCGCCATGCCTATGCTCTGCGGAAAACAGGTGGCGTTACCCCACTGGGCGCCGTGCAGGGCCTCTCCATGCTGGAGAACAGGAATACCCCAACGGTTCGACTCGATGGATCGGCGTGTGTCCTCGTTGATACGCTCGGCGACAGACTTGGGGTCATTGGGCAGACCTCCCTCCCAAAGGAAATGCCCGATGTTGCGGACATGACCCTTGGTGTAGTCCCTTTTCTGGAAATACTCGTCCATGAAAAGGAGCTGGGCGCTTATCTGACTCACTTTCTCCTCGACGGACATGTGGCTCATAAGGTCCTTAACCCTCTTGTCCACAGGGAGATTCTTGTCGCGATACTTGAAATCGCCCGCCAACACAGGGGCTACCGCGCCGAGGTCAAGTTTATGTTCCCCGGGGCCGAGAGTGACGTTGGTATGGGCCCAAGGCACATTGACATCGGCGACTGAACCTTGAGGGACCGTGACATCAAGCCTCGCCTTGTCTCCCGAACGCTTGAAAGCCACCTTCACGATACCGGTCACTGTCGGGAACGAGAGGGAGCAGTCATCGAAGATGAACTTGTCAGGACTGACGGAGAATCTCTTCCAACCAGCCTCGAGCGGATAGACCCCGAACATCTTGGTGGGGAACACGGCCAGCGGGCCGCCGCTCCACGCGTGGTTGACAGAGCCGCAATCCCAGTCGCCATCCACGCCGACATTCCAGTTCTCGAACAAGGTGTCGTGGTCCGGATGCTCCACCATGAAGGCGTAGCGTCTCTTGGTCCTATCAAGGGCGTAGTCCCCGTGCCCTATGGCGAACAGGGCCTCCATCACGTATTTCTCCATGTAAGGACTGGCGTGTTCCTCGTTCTTGAACACCTCGAAGAGGGCGTCGTGTTTGTCCTCCCCGGCTATCCCGGCGAGAACCGCCAAGGCGTTGACCCTGTCGTCGGTCTCACCTTTGTAATCAGGATGGCGGTAACAGGTCCCCGTCCAGGCGACCTTGTTGATGGCGTCGCGCAGGGCTACCATCTGGTTCCAGAACTCACCTCCCTCATCCGGCTTCCCTATAAGGTCAGCCATGTCGGAAATAGATTGAAGGGCAAGGCAATACCACATAGCCTGCAGGAGACGCATGTCGCGGTTGTCGCCCCAGTCGCCCCAGTTCCAATCGCCCTCATGCCACTCGGTCAAGCCGTCAGTCCCCATCTTGTAGGTGGCGAGGTATCTCTTCACCGCGGGATAGACATGCTCGATAGTCTCCTTGTCGCCGGTGTTCATGTAATATGTCCAGAAGCCGTAGCGCCCGACGGCGGCGAGCATCTGGCAGGGAAGCTCTACACCGTAGTTCCCGGGAATCGGGGAGAAAATGATGTCATCCGGCCTCTGCCAGTCGCAAAGCTCACGGATACCCTTCCTCACCAGCGCGTGTAGGGAGGGGGAATAGGTGTAGAAGCACTCCCCGAGGATGGTGACTATGTCTCCCCACCACTGTCCTCTCTCACGGTCAGGGCAGTCGAAGAAATTATCCCTCGCATTGACGTAAATTGTCCGTAAACCCTTATCCCAGAATTTATTGAAGAAAGGATCATCGCAAATGAACACTCCGTCGGGAGCGGTGTCATAACCGGTCTCCCTATAGCTGACGGCCTTAACCACGGCCCCGTGGTCGACGGTCAGGATGATCCTCTGGCCGTTCATCCAGCCGTAGGACTCATATTCCTGAGCCCCGGCCTTGGTGATGTACTCGGCCCTGACACACTCCTCCCCGACCTTGGCGTGGTCAGTCTCGATGAGGATCCGGCGGCCGCCCTTGTCTGCCTCCACGGAAATGACCGGTGTCATCTGCATATTATGGGGAAGAAGGGCTATGACGGTGTCGCGCTCGGCCCCCGGGTGTGTCTCGAACTCAGCTGCTTTGATCCCGAAGTCCGTCCACATGGGGACAGGACGTCTGTGCAGGTCTCCCAAAGTACTCTCCACAACCACGGCGGGAGAGAATCCCTCATGCTCGCCGTTCCGCCAGTCACCGATGTCCTCACGGGCGTCGAACAGGACGCTGGACTCGGAAAGCCTGTAATTCGGGGTAGGACAATGGGCGGTGCCGTAGGCCGGAAGAACCCGGCCGAGCCAACCCTCATCGACACTAAGACCCAGAGCCGGGCAGTCGAGCCAAATCTGGGGCTTATCGCTGGTCTTATGCGAGAAGCCGTCTTTCCCGAAATAACACAGGAGTATGGCTATCCGGTTCTCACCCTCCTTGAGATAAGGGGCGAGGTCCACCTCGTCGAAGTAGCTGTCCCTCGGATTGGGGCCTCTTTTGAGACCTCCCTCGAAGACGGCCAACTCCCCGTTGACCCACAGCCAGTATTTACTGTCCACCGCTATCCTGGCCGGAGCGGACCCGGGGACATCCTCTATGGTGATATCCTTCCGGAAAGCCAGCCACTGGTTAGGGACACCAGGCTCGGCGTCCATGGCGGTAATGGTACGGCTCTGGGTGATGACCTCGGAGACAGGCACAAAGAACGGCTCTATCTCATTCACCTTTTCCGTCCTCCCGCAAGAGACAGCGGTGAGGGCAAGGGAGAGCGACAACAACAGGACGATTCTTCTCATGATTAGCTGATTATTTGAATATAAACGGCTTCCCGGCCTTGAAGGAGACTTTCTTACGCTTGTCTCCGTATCGGACGATGTGTTTCCCGGAGAAATCGGGGACTATGGTGGCGGACTCGATGACCCCGTCTTTCCATGTGATGTCCACGGTGTAACCTCCCCTTGCCCTAAGCCCTTTCACGGTGCCGTCGCTCCACCAGGAAGGCAGGGCGGGAAGCAGGTGGATCTCTCCGGCGTGGGACTGGAGAAGCATCTCGGCTATTCCCGCCGTCCCTCCGAAATTACCGTCGATCTGGAACGGCGGATGGGTGTCGAAAAGGTTGTTCTGGGTCGATTTCCCAAGCAAAGCCTTGACATTGGCCCCTGCCTCCTCTCCATCCCTCAGGCGGGCGTAGAAATTTATCAGCCACGCCCTGCTCCAGCCGGTGTACGATCCCTGACGGGTGACGGGATCCTCATTGTACTTGCGCCTGCGCTCGATCGTGCGCTTGGCGGCGGCGAAAAGCTCCGGATTCTTGTCCGTGATGACAGTGCCAGGGTGCAGACCGAAGAGGTGGGACATGTGACGATGTCCCGGCTCCACCTCCTCGTAATCCTCGATCCACTCCTGGATGGTGTCGTAGCGCTTACCGATCTTGATCGGCGGCAGCTTGCCTATCGCCTCCTTGACCTTTGCCTTGAACCCTGGGTCGTCCCCGAGGATGTCGCAGGCCTCGACGCAAGCCCCGAACAGCTCGGCGGCTATCTCGATGTCCATCGTGGCGGAATATGTCAGGTTGAAGGTCTTGCCGTCAGGCATCCTATAGGCGTTCTCCGGCGAGTTCGAGGGAGCGGTCGCGAGATAACCGTTCTTGTCGGTCACCATGAACGAGAGCAAGAACTCGGCGGCCTCTTTCATCGCCGGATAGGCGTGGGTCCTGAGATATTCCTTGTCACCGGTAAAACGGTAATGCTCCCAAAGAT
This sequence comes from uncultured Bacteroidia bacterium, assembly GCA_902797035.1. GTDB lineage: Bacteria > Bacteroidota > Bacteroidia > Bacteroidales > UBA932 > Cryptobacteroides. The sequence goes on from CADBRH010000047.1 coordinate 32,750, forward strand.
GCAGAGTAAGCCAGGGTCCGGCGATCGGGAAGGTTCCCCAGCCTACACCGTCGCTGATGGAGGTGTGGCCGAAAAGGTCCGCCACATGGTTGACGGTCCAGCCCTCCGCTCCGAAAGTCTTCCTGGCCGTGACTCTTCCGGGCACCCGTATCGCGTTGATCCAGTTGGAGAATGGGATCACTGTCTCGGAAAGGTTGCATACCTCGGCGGGCCAGTAATTCATCTGGATATTGATGTTCGTGTGATAGTCGGCGTTCCAGGGGGCGTTGATGTCCTGGTTCCATATTCCCTGAAGATTTGCGGGAAGTCTTCCCGGAGCCCTGGAGGAACCCGCCAGCAGGTAGCGGCCGTACTGGAAATAGAGGGCCGCCAAAGCCGGATCGGAACCTCCCTCCTTCATCTTGACGAGCCTCTCGTCGGTCGGGATATCCCCCATCGAAGGGTCCCCGAGCGTCAGGGACACCCGGCCTATCACAGCCTGATGATCCTCTACATGACGGTTTTTGAGAATATCATAACCAACACCTTCCACAGCGCTCACCTGCTTCCGGCAGAGAGCGTCGGGATCGATTGAGCGGTCGAAGTTCAGTTTTGAGAAGTTGTAGTCGGTGTTCATGGCGATGTACACCACAACCTTGTCGGCCTCGCTGACATAGATCGAGTTGCCGGCGACGGTGACATTCCCGCCCTCGCTGACAGCCTTGATCCTGCCCGCGAATCTCATGTGAGGCCCCGGCTCCCCCTGTCCATGGTCAGGCAGGTCGATGATCTGGCCAGAGACGGCCAACGTGCCGGGCCCCTCGGGATAGACGGCGGCGTTCTCCTCCCTCTTGTAGCTCATTTTGAACGACAAGGATCCCGGATGGTCGGCGGAGAGGCTGATCACGAGGACATTGTCCGGGGCGGATGAGAACACCTCCCGGGAGAACTTGACTCCCCCCGCGGCGAAAGAGGTGGAGGCGACGCCACTCATCAGGTCCAGGGAACGCTCATAAGCGGTAATCCCGTCCGGATAGAAGCCTTTGGCGTCGTCGGAGCCCCTTTCGAAGAAATCGATGTCCACCTCCCCGAAAGTCTGGTAGGAGCGGATCCTCATAGGGTCGCCCGCCAGGTTTTTCTGGGCCATATCGTTGGCCTCGGCGATCTTCCCGTCCAGCAGAAGCGCCTGGATCTTGGGCATCACCGCCGCGGCGTCAGCGTTACCGTCCTGGGGGCAACCGGCCCAAAGGCTTTCCTCATTCAACTGGATGGTCTCGTTCCACGGGTCCCCGAAAATCATCGCCCCTATTCTTCCGTTACCCACCGGAAGAGCCTCGTTCCAATCCTTGGCCGGCTGGCGATACCACAGCATGGTCGTCTTGTCCTGTCCGAAAAGCGACCCTCCAGCCAGAATCAGGCAAACTATCACTATTCTCCTTATTATCATGTGGTTAATTATCCTTCAATCAGTTATTTCCTGAATATAAAACGGTAGTTGAACCTTCGGTTCGGCGCCGAGTCCCCGCTGATGCAAAGCGAGATCGGGTCCACAAGCACACCGGGATTGTCCGCCCACTTGAAGTCGAACTCGACATTCCTTCCACTTATCCCGAGGACCGTGGAGGGGATGGCCAATTCCAGCTGGTCGCCAGAAACCGAATAAGGCACCTCGGCGACAGGGGTCCATTCCCCATCGGAATATTTCATGACAGTGGTCTTGGACCCGTCAACGACCTTCCTGTTGACAAGGAAATCATAGCCGAACCATCCGGTCGAGGGATCCTTGTCGGCGTCGATGAGCAGGAGCATCCAGTCAGGGTCCGAGCTGGGGGTGATGTCCGAGCCGCATTTGACGTGGAAACAGACATCCCCGTCCCTCGTCATAGCGACTTTGGCGTCCTGGATGTCGTTCCTTCCGGTGGAATCGGTATAATGCAGTCCCCCGTAGCCGTCGGCGTCCCGGAACGTGACATCCCCTCGGGTGTCCCGGTAAACCACCTTGACCTTATCCCAATCGGCGAAAGATCCGTCGATGGTGATCCTCTTGAAACCCTTGTTCACCGGAATCGGCCTCACGCCCTTGTAACGGCGGATGTTCTCGGCCATCTGCATGTAGTAGTTGTCCGTGTAGCCGCCCTTCATGGGCTGGATCGTGCGGTTGAACTCGGCGTTATACTGGTCTATGAAGACGAAGGGGTTCTCCGGACGACGCAGGAACTCTGTCTTGCCGCCCCTGCCCCACATTCCGGCTGTCCACTCGTTCCAGTCGTTAAGGTACAAGAACTCGGGGTCGCCGGCTATCGCGTCGTCCCACCTGTCCTGGAAATAAATCCCATAACCCTCGGGACGCTCCACTGTCTTCCCGAGCCAGGGGACATATGTCGGGACAGGCATGTCACGCTCGTCGAGCTCAGGCTCCCCGGCCTCTTTCGTCCAAGACTTGCCCACACCTATCGGGGCAGGGCTGTCCTGCAGGCGCACAGGGTGCTGCGCGGGAGTCACAGCCGCCTCCTCCAATTTGCCGTTGTGCTTGGAAAGCAACTCCTTAGGACTCATGTTGATGATGTTGGTGTCGGCCATCGAATAGCCGAAACTCCAATAGTCCTCGGTCCCGATGTACCGTACCCCTCTCTCCTGGTAGAAGCCCCACCACATGTTGCGTAGGGTGAAGAAGTCGAATATCTCGGGAGGATAGTCAGCCGCGGTGGTCTCGTAGGTGCCGTTGGCGTCTTTGGAGGGGTTGGCGTTGTAGAGGAGCAGGGGCTTCCCGTCCCAATAGAACCAGAGCTCTGGGTACTTGTTAACCTTGTAATAGCGCTCGTACAGGGACTTAACGACATCCACGGGCTTGTTGTTGTAGGACCAGAACACGAACTGGGGAGTCTTGTTCCCCTCGGCCCGCATCTTCATCATCGTGGAGAACAGGATCTCCCACTCGTCCCAATAGCAGACACCGTTCGTCACATCCATCACCAGCACGTCGATACCGGCATCCTGAAGCATCGAGATGTCTTTCCTGATCACCCACTCGTCCTGGCTGAGGAAATAGCCCATCTCGGGCTCTCCCCAATGGTACATCCCGTACTTCCAGAGAGGGTTCTTGTCGTCGAACCTCGCGGAGGGGTCCTCCTGGAGGATCTTGGTAACATCGGTGTAGGGTCCCGGAAGGTCATGGTTGCCCTTGCCGTGCCATGTGATGTAGAAAATGCCGGTGACCCGCCGATGGTCTATCTTGACCTTACCCACCGAGTCAATCAGGGGCATCTGCCTCCCAAGAGCGTCGACACCCACCCAGGTGTCGCTCATGAGGTCGGTCGGATCCGAGGCGGGAGTCACCCCGCAAGCGGCCAGAAGCGGGACCAGGGCCAACAGGAACAGTTTGGACAACTTCTTCATATTCATTTATTTCTCAAGCTCGTAATCAAAACTATCAAAGAATGCGGTGCCGCCGTCCCCTATGGTGTTGTAGCTGAACAGGGCAGGGCGGACACCCTTCCAGTGGCCGAAACGGGCCCAGAGAAGAGAGCCGGAACCAAGGTATTCCTCCCCGTCGAGGCTGTAAACGAAAGTGAATATGTTGGCGTTGGAATCGAACTTCAGGCGTATCCAGACTTTATCGGCCTCAAGCGGCGCGACAATCTTCTCGCCTTCCCCGTCGTCGAGGTAAAGTGACTTCCCTTCCCCTGTCACCATCACTCCGAAACAGAAATTCTCCGCACCCATACAGGCCATGCCCGCTCGTTGTCCCTCGGCGAGCGAAGAGCAGTCCAAGATCGTGGTATAGGTGCCGATATATCCCATCAACTTCTGGGTGATGGTGTTGCGGGCCGTCTTGAACGAGTCGGCCTTGAGGGCGTCTATGGCCAGGAAACCGGGACGTCTCGTCAGAGACCATGCCTCGTCCACGGGATTGTGGTTGAACTGCCACTGGAGCCCGGGTATGGAACCGCTGAAGTCATCGGAAGACACTGGCAATGAGGGCGTGACCTTCTTTCTGGTCTTGGGCTTGACCCAGCCGTCCACCGGCTCTCCAACCCCGTTGCCGTCATAGTCCTCACCCATCACGGGCCAGCCGTCCTTCCAGCGCATGGGCTGGAGATGAACCACCCTGCCGAGGGGATCCCTGTACTGGAAATGCAGGAACCACCACTCCCCGTACGGGGTGTCAACGATGGCGCCCTGATGGGGACCGTTGATAAAAGTCGATCCTGTCTCTAGAACCTTCCTGCTCTCATATGGGCCATAGATATCCTTGGAGCGGAGAATGGTCTGCCAACCATACTGTACCCCGCCCTCAGGGATACTCAGGTAATAATAATCCCCGACCTTGTGAAACTTCGTGCCCTCGGCGACCGGGCCCTCATAGACCGTCACGCCGTCGTCCAGCAGTTCCTTGCCGTCAGGGGACATCTTATGCACGATGATCGGACCCGCGCCAACCTTGCTGTGACCGAGATAGGCCGACCCGTCATCGTCCCAGAAGGGGCAGGGGTCCTCCCAACCGGCGGTCGCTTTCAGGCACCGCAGGGGCTCCCAAGGACCGGCCGGGTCCTCGGCCGAGCTCATGAACAGACCCTCGTCCGGAGTGCAGAAATAGACATAATACCGTCCTTCATGGTAGCGAATGCTGGGGGCCCACGAGCCTCCCGCATAATGGTTCATCGTGTCCCAACCGGGCTGGTCGAACCTGGAGTATATCTGGCTGATCAGTTTCCAGTTGACCAAGTCCTTGGACTCCAGGACCTGCATCCCCATGAAATGGAAGTCCGACGCGACCATGTAGTAAGTGTCCTTGACCCGGATGGCGTCAGGATCCGAATAATCGGCCACCAGTATGGGGTTGATGTAACGCCCGTCGCCGGTGTCTCCCCAAGCGTGGCCGTTCGGTTCCGGCTTCTCCCCGCAAGAGACAGCGGACAAGACAGCGGCACAAAAGAGGACGGTCTTAAGTAATATCCTGATATTCATGATTATTCGTCCACAAAGACTTTCTTTACAGCGTCGAGATAGCCGTAGCCGAAGACATCGTCAGGCTGAAGGTAACTGGTCTCGGTCCACTCGTTCCAGGAATTGATTGTGATCAGTTTGTGCGTCTTGGGACGGGCGTCCAACCAGGCTTTGGCCTTCCTGAGGGCCGCCTCGAAACGCTCGGGGGTGTTGTCTTTCACAACCGCGCTGTCACCTGTGCGAGGACTGTTGTCCCATCCTATGCTGACATGGGGGTAGTAAGGGATCGTGAACTCCTTGTCCAACTTGTCCCACTCCTCATAGGCCCTGTCGAGGATATTCTGGTAGTCATCGTCCATCCAGATGAAATGGCAGAACTGGTAATGCGACATGCTGTTGAAGCCCAATTTGCGGGCGAAGGCGTCGCGCGGGCGCTCGGAGCCGGCTTTGGCGGCGTCAACACCGCTGTAGTTGAACTGGGTATCCCACATCGTGAACTGGAGCTCCAGATCCGGGAAGCCCGCCTTCTTGACCTCAGCGCGGAACCACTTCAGGGCGTCCACGGCGGCATCCACACCGCCTATCCCCTCGATGAAGGTGGTGACCTCGTAGATCATGAACACCGGCTTGCCGTCAATCTTGTAGTAGTTCGGCTGCTTGAAGAACATCTCGATGTTCCTCTTGCAGACTTTCTCGAACTCCTCGCGGTCCACTCCTCCCCTCCAGATGATGTTCTCACTGCCATATTTGGAAATACGTGTGTCCCAATAGTTCTCCACATTGTGGTTGGCCCACATAAGGTAGAATTTCATCTTGTCCCTGTTACGGGCTTTCAGGAAACCGTTCGTGAGGGTCGTCTCCATGAAGGGCCTGCCGTCAAACCAGTACCAGTCGAATATGAACACGTTCACCCCGTGACCGACGGCCTGGTCGATTTCCATCTCCATCACCGCCGGGTCGGCCTCGTTGACATATCCCCAGAGAGGATGCCGGTCCCAATAATGGCCGGGATTGCGCTGCTGCATGTTGTAAACGGTCTCCCACTCGCCCATTCCCTGGGGCCAGAAAGGCCTCAGGCGGGGGTCGTCGGCGGCGTAGGCGGGATAGAGGTAGGCAGCCACGTCATACTTCTGCTGGGCCTTGAGCCCGAGGCTCAAGGTGGCCAGCGCTGTCAGGATAATGTATAATCTCTTCATGTTCAAGTGTTTTAATTATTATCTGAAATGAACTACATGGACATCCCCATTGTAGGTGGCCCCGACCGTGTACTGGATGGCTGTCGGGGAGAAACGCTCCTCGAAGAAACGGTGCATGTGCCCTGCCAGGATGGCCTTGAGAAGCGTCTGCCCCTTGAGCCAGGCGAGGAAATCCAAGGTGGGCTTGTCGGCCCTCTGCTGAACCTTACGGTAACGCCACTCCTGGCCTTCCGGGTAGGTCTTGCCCGGGTCGTATGTCTCGGTTATCTCGAGAGGGACTCCGGTGAGGTAGGCGCAGTTACCGTTCATGGCCTCAAGCTCTGACTTGCAGAACTCGGGGGTATAGACAGGGACATGGCAGAGCATCACCACAGGGAGACCCTTCTCCATCTCCTTCTCCATCCTCAGGCGCTGATCCTCCGTGAAATTGTAATACACGTCGTCCACAGCCACGAAATTCACCCCGTTGATTACCCGGCTGGCGAAAGTCAAGTCGTTGGGGAAAGCGCTCTGGACAGACTCCCGGCTGGACGCCTTGTAGGCCTCGTCCTCCTTGGCCTCGCCGACGTATTTGGAATACTCGTGATTCCCGGCGCACACGAACCAGTCCGCCATCAGCATGTATCTGGCCGTCATGTCCAGATTGGCCTCCGAAACGAAATCATACATGTCGCCGGTGTGCATCATGTACATTCCGTGGTCGTTGGCGTGACGGATGGCCTCCTCCAAATAATGCTCGCCGAAACCCATGTACCTTTCCCGGCGGGCGGCAAGCCACGCCTTCCTCTCGTCGTCGCGATCGTCGGAGAGCGTGATGTGGGTGTCGGAGATATGCATCACGTCAAAGGGCTTCGTCGCTCCGATGTCGATTGTTATCTCTTTGATATTAAGAGGTTTGAATCCCTCAACATCCCTGGATATCCTATCCTTGAAGTCTAGCGGAGGGATGACGCCATCACCTTTCCCCGCCTTTATCGAGCCGCCTTTAGGGACGCATCCCGACAACGCCAGCCCGGCGGCCGCGGCGCCTGAAACCTTTATGAAATCTCTCCTGTCCATATTCTTGGTTTTATTTTAACTCCAATCCCTCGTGAACGGCGTAGCCGATGTATTCCATACTCTCGTCACGGCCGTTGTACCATAGTTGCCAACGGTTGTTCTCCTCGTCCCTGAAAACACTGGGCTTATAACACGACGAGGCGTCGAAATAGCCCGGTGTCGGAGCCACCAAAGGATTGGTTTCCAGCCGTTTCCACTGCCTTATGCCATCCGGTGAGACCGCCGCGCCGATGTTCGCCGTGTCGATGTCCGAGTAGCCGATGTAGAACATGATGAAAGAGCCGTCGGGAAGCGGATGCACCTCGCAGCCGCCTATGCGGTCCCTCTCCCAGCCCTCGCCGTGGACGAATATGGGATTGAGCGGGGAACGCTCCCAGTTAATACCGTCCCTCGACTCGGCGTAGGCGATCATGTTAGGCTCGTAGGTCTCGCCGCAGGCGTACCACATCCGGAAGACTCCCCTGTCCTCGTCGAAAAGGACATACGGATTCATGACGGAGTAGCCCTCGTAATTGTATGTCGGGATCAAAACCGGGTCCGTCGTGACGCGCTCGAAAGTCTCGCCGTCTTCCGAGACAGCGTAACCTATCTTGCTGTAACCTCTGGCTTGTCCGGTGTACCACATGTGGTAAACCCCGTTCAGATACAAAGTGCAGGACCTGTTGATATTGTCCTCCCAACCGCTGGACTCGTCATATTCAAGAACGATCTTCGGATCGGTCCAGATGACGCCGTCCTCGCTCCGGCACAAGGCTATGGCCTTTTTGGGGCGCCACGAGAAATACATGTTGTATTTGGCGGAACCTTCGGGGATCACGTTCACATCAAAGCAAGTTCCCAGCTCAGGGCTTCCGAGGACTGGTCCGCCCCCGAGTTTCACCCATCCGTTATCGTGTCCGGCGGCGGGGATGAACTCCGGGATAAGGTCATCCTGACCGGCTCCGGCAAGCGTCCGGTTGTCCTTGCAGGAGCAGCAGATGGCCAACAGTATCGGGAAGAGAATCAGTTTTTTCATTTCTATGTCATTAAATACAAAAGATAATGATTATCCTTCAAAATCACAAATGATGAGACAGGGCGCCGGCTGGAATCGGCTCGAAGTCTCCGGACGACGGGCTTTTCCAACTCCAGGAAAGCGTCTGTCCCTCATAATCCTCAAGGTAAACGAGGCGGAAGGCATGAAGCCCCTCCCTTAGGGCTATGCGACCGGTGGCGGTGTAGTCGGAGTGGGAGCCGTCATTGTTCACAGCGAGGCGGCCGTCAATCTCCAGCACGCTTCCGTCGTCACTCCTGAGGGCGAACTCCCAAAGACCGTCCTCAGGAATGTCAAGATAACCAGTGAACACATATCCGAAATGGTCCTCGTCAGGAGCGTCGGAGATGGAGGGTGTCGGCATGGTCCCGTTGGAAACCACCGGGGAAGACAGCACATCGGCGGCTTTCTTAAACTCGCCAAGATGGTATGTGTAGAGGCATCCGGGACTGGTGGAAGAGACATTATCAGCCGGGAGATACTCAATCGGGAAAGCATGTACAGTCATCTCAGGACTAGGCTCGAAGCCATCCTTGAAAGCTCTTGCCACCAGGTAGACATCCTGGTCTATAATGAATGGCTTATCATACAGGGTAAGGTCCACCGAGATGTCCTCTCCGTCAATGAAATAACGTATCTCGGCACCTTCTGTGCGGGAACGGAGTTCAGCCATGAATTCTTTGTCAAAAAAGCGGGGATCCCCTACCAAATACGGAGTGGAGACGACCTTACCATCCGACAATGAGTATGGGGCCTTCATCGCGTCCATGTCGTGAACAGGTTCCTTCGACAACTTAAAAGAAAGCTCGCCACCACCCGTTAACTGGTCATAGGTTATGTACCGAGCCTCGATCGGCACGCCGTTTAGCGACACTTCTTTGATGTATGAGTATTCCGGATGGTCAGCGCTTATTATCAACTTGTTCCCATTTCCAAAAGTAACCGTCGCTTTCGGGAAGACGGGAGCTGAGAACACAAATTCTCCCGTACCCGGGCAGAGAGGATAGAAGCCAAGGGCGGCGAATACATACCAGGCGCTCATCTGGCCGCAGTCCTCGTTGCCGCATAGGCCGTCGGGTCCAGTAGCATACAGATTATCAATTATTTCCCTGACATAGCGCTGGGTGGAAGACGGATCGCCAAGAGCCGTGTACAGCCATGCGGTGGCGTGGTCAGGCTCGTTTCCGTGGGCATATTTGCCGATACGACCTGTCACGAACCACTCGGCGTGGTCATCAAGACTCTCGTAACCCTCGGAGAACAACGAATCCAAAGAGGCCTTGGCCGCTTGTGTACCGCCTGATAGGGCGGCGAAACCAGCCACATCGTGTATCACGAAATGACGGTACTGCCAAGCGGTGGCCTCCGTGTAGTCACGCGAGGACTCCCTGCCGGTCCCGTCGGGAGTGAACGGGGCCCTCCAGTTTCCGTCGGAGTCCTTTCCCCGGAAGAATCCCGTGGAAGTATCCAGGATATTCCTGTAGCGGAGCGCTCTGGCGTCATATTCAGCGGCTATCTCAGCATGGCCGAGCGACTCCGCCATACGGGCTATGCACCAATCATCGTAGGCATATTCAAGAGTCATCGAAACTGACTGAGGGGTCAAGTCGCAAGGAATGTAACCATATTGGTTGTACCAATCAGTGGCGGGATAGGAATTAGAGGAAGCGATCATCGCCTCTAACGCCTTCTCACCGTCGAAACCCCTTATTCCCCGCAGCCAGGCGTCCGCTATCACCGAGACGGAATGATAGCCGATCATGCAGTCCACCTCATCTCCCCATAGTGGCCACAGAGGAAGCTGGCCGTTAAGGTCGTACATATCCAACATGCTGAAAACCATTCCTCTCACAAGATCCGGTTCCAGCAGGGTCATGAGGGGGTTCCATGTACGGAACGTGTCCCAGAGGGACAATGGGAAATAGTATCCCATTCCGGAAGGGACTGTCCTGACCTCCCCGAGATGGTTCTTGTAACGGCCGTCAAGGTCTGCCATCTGGTTGGGAACGACAAGACAGTGGTAAAGGGCGGTGTAGAAAACCTTCCGGCGCTCTTTGTCTCCTCCTTCCACGGCGATTCTGCCCAGACTGGAGTTCCATGCGACTTCAGAGGCTCTTGAAGCGACATCGAAATCGGTCCCTGGAATCTCCGCGAGACGGTTATTCTCAGCTCCTTCCTCATCAACGGAGGATAATCCAACGCTGATGGTGAGACGCTTTGTGGTTTCAGGGAAAGTGAGGAGATAGCGGTCATGCCCGTCTGAGACACATTCTTCGATTGGTTCAGAGAATAAGGCGGAGAAATACACCCACCGGTCAGGAGCCCAGCCTTTCACATGCCTGCCACCCACAATCCGGTCGTCAGAAACAACATTAAAGAATATCCCGTCGGCCTTGGCGAAAGCTAAAGTATGGCCCATATCCACCAGAATCCTCCTTTTCCCTTTCCCTGAGAAAGAATAGCGATGGCAACCTGTATGCGACAAAGCTGTCATCTCGGCCGTGATGCCCAGAGTAGGGAATTTGACACGGTAATATCCGGCGCTCGCTTTCTCGTTTTTATGTGAGAAAGGAAGCGGAGGAACCACATAGCCCTCCTCACCCTGAGGAACTTCCCCGATAACCGGCACAAAAAGGAAATCACCGAGATCCCCTTGACCGGTACCGCTGAGATGGGTGTGGGAGAAGCCAAGAATCAGGCTGTCTGTATCGTGGTAGCCAGCCACTCCCCCATTAACAGTATCAGGCCCCAATTGAACAAGGCCGAACGGGGCCGACGCGGCTGGGGTGGTGTGGCCGTCCAAGGCGGTTCCTATGAAAGGGTCAGCTTCCTTTTCCTGACTCGCTTCGGAAGAGCAGGCGACAACCGCGGCGAGCGCCACCAAAATAAGAAAGCGCGACAGTTTATCCATATTCATTCTTGTTTATTACCTTCTTCCCTCAAATTTAAGGATTAATTCTGACTAATAAGAGAGGCCGGGCGAGAATCTGAAGTTCTCGTCCGGCCTCCCTTCAAGCTATAGAGGAAGGGCTACAGACTCTTGGGAGCGCTGCTCTTGCTCTGGGTGTTGCCTTCTCCGCCAAGGGCCCAGTAGAGGTTGCTCTGCTGGTCGCGGGTGCCACCCTGATACTTGGAAGGCATCATCGCGGAGTTGGTGTTGTACTCGTTGTCCGGGTAAGGGATACGCTGCACGATATTGCCCTCGCCCACAAGGGAGCTGGGGTGGATGGTCGGATAAGTCAACACACCGCTGAAATAATCCGGATAACCGGTCCTGCGCTGGTCGCACCATGCCTCGGCCGAGTTCGGGAACATCGCGATCCACTTCTGGATCATCACGCTCCTGAGGGCGTTCTCACCGCTTCCGAAGGACGGCAGGGCGGCGATGTAGGCGTTCTTGTCCGCCTCGCTGACCGTAGCGGTGCCGCCGGAGGTCTGGATAATGAATCCAACCTCATCCATGGAGGCCTTGATACCCTCCTTCCAGAACGCCTCGGCGTCGCCGGACATCCATCCGCGGAGAACAGCCTCAGCCTTAAGGAAGCAAGTCTCGGAATAGGTGGCCAGACACCAGGAGAGGTTCTCCTTGCGGGTGTTGTGGAAGTTGAAATAGAAGAAACCGTTCTTGTCGTAGCAGTTCAGCAGGGCGAACGAGCGGTCTCCACCGTGGGCCTTCTTGACGTCGGCGCGGGTGTCGATGGCGTAGTTACCGTTCGGGAAACCGTCCCAGCCGCTGCCGCTGATAGCGCCGGTTCCTTCAGCGAACCAGAATCCGCGGCGAGGATCCACGATGCCGGTGGCGTAACCCTTGTTGACGCCGTTCATCATATCCATGAAGTCGGCGCTGGTGAAGGTGTTGGCCCAATCGTAGAAGGTCCTGTCATAGTAGTCACCCCAGACATAGGTGTCGCAGTTGACGCGGGCGTAGTCGCTGGGGGCGCTCATTGCTCCGGCAACGGCTCCAGAGAACGCAGCCTTAAGGGAAGCGGCCTCGCTGGTGTTGCTCATACGCATGGCGAGACGCATAATCAGGGTGTTGGCCAGTTTCTTCCACTTGCTCCAGTCGTTGGCGTACACGAGATCGTAGTCGCCGAAAGTCTTGGTCCCGGGAGATGAGAGAAGAGCCACGTCGGCCTGAAGCCTGCTCACCAGGTCGGGATAGATATCCTTGATGGAGTTGTAAGGCATCGTGACGCCCTGGCCGGCGTAATTGCCCTCGGCGTCCTTGTAAGGGGCGTCGCCGTAGCGGTCGATAACGCGGAGCCAGAGAATTACGTTCCAGATGTCGTTGGCGGCCTTCATCCCGTTGTAGTCGGTGTCGTCACCGATGATGGTGTTGATCAGGTGATACTCCGGAAGACGCTCTGTGTAGAAATCACGCCAGTAGATATTGCCCCAACCCTCGTTGTAACGCCAGTAGTCCGTCCAGCCGAGACCCTCGGCGAAGTAGTGGGCGTACATGTCGTCATTGAGGTTGAAGTTACGCTGGTGGTCGTTTGACATGCCGTGATAAACGCAGCGGGCGAACACCATGTGAGCCTGCACGGAGCTGGCTGTCAGCGCTGTGGAGCTGGTGTTCATCTCATCGAACTTCTCGGTGCAGGAAACCGCGAGAAGGGCGATGGAAGCCATTACTAGAATAATATACTTTTTCATAAGGCGGTGTCTGTTTAGAAGCCGATAGTGATGGAAGCGCCGAAATTGCGCGTGGTCGGATACGGGCACATGTCAAACGCTGAGGCGAAGATGGACGTATCTGTGGAAGAGCCATCCGGAGTGGTTCCGGGGGTGTGGGAGATCAGGTAGACAAGGTTGCTACCATAGACAGAGAACCTGGCTGTCCTGATGAATCCGCCCGCGAAGCGGTCAAGGCATTTGCGGGAGATGTTGTAGCCGATGGAGGCCTCGCCGAGTTTCAGGAACGAGGCGTCATACATGAACTCCTCGGCCGGGGAGTTGGTCCAGAACTTCTGGGCGTCCACGGTGGTGCCGTTGAAGGAGTAGCTCGAACGCTCCTCGGTACGGGCGGCGGTACCTGCGTGGGCGGCGCTATATTCAGTCACGGAGAAGAGCTTGCCACCCTTCTTGAAGTTGAACAGGGCATTGGCGCTGAACTGCTTCCAGTCGATATTCAGACCGAAGGAGCCGGTGAAGTCAGGCTGGACGGAGCCAAGGAACACCTCGGACTGGGAGACGGGGAGACCGTCCTTCATCTCGATCTTGCCGGAGGCGTCACGGACGTAACCGGTGCCGTAGATGGAGCCGATGGGCTCGCCCTCGATGGCGCGGACATAGACTCCGGCGCTGCCGGTCATGTGACCCAGCTCATACTGGTCAACCTTGATGCCAGCCTCGGCGTCCTCGTAGAG
>CADBRH010000048.1 GCA_902797035.1 uncultured Bacteroidia bacterium
AGGTCGACGGTAAGGGTATCGTGGACATCGCAACCAACGATGCCGACGCCATGAAGAAGGCTTACGACTGGATCCAGGGCATCTGCGCCGTCCCTGAGGTCGGCCAGACTTATCACGGAAAGATTGTCTCCATCCTTGAGTTCGGAGCCTTTGTCGAGATCCTTCCCGGAAAGGAAGGGCTGCTCCATGTATCCGAGATCGCCTGGAACAAGACCGAGAATGTCGAGGATGTTCTCACTGTCGGCCAGGAAGTCGATGTGAAGTTGCTTGAGATCGACCAGAAGACAGGTAAGATGAGGCTTTCCATGAGGGCTCTCCAGCCCAAGCCGGAAGGCTATGTCGAGCCGTCCCGCCGTCCCCGCGGTAACGGTGGCAACGAGCGTGGCGAGCGCGGTGAGCGCCGCCCTGGCGGCAATGATCATCGCGGCAATGGTGGCGACCGCAAGAACGGTGGCAATGACCGTCGCGAGCGGGGCGAGCGTGGTGAGCGCCACGGTGAGCGCCGTTTCGGCCAGAGGCACCAGAACGCCCCGAAGGAGCAGTACGATCCCGCTCCCAAGAACGACACCGAAGAGTACTTCTAGAACGTGGAACGGTGATGGCCAAGTGCCGTCACCGACCGCTCACCCGTTTAGCGCGCCAATCGCGTGAAGGTGATGGCAAGTGCCACCACCGACCATTTACCCGGATAGGGCGCGAAGCGCAGGGAGGTGGTGGCAGCTTGCCATCACCTCTCATATTATTAAGAATGCTAATCGTTGGGAATCACGTCGCAGTTGCCTTGCGGATCCTGTAACCCGATGGTCCTGAGATATTTGATCAGGAACCACAGGAAGGCCGCGCTGACCGCGAAGATGATGGCGTATTCCCAGGCCGGGACGACTTCCACCAGGCTCTTGGCCTCTTTCATGGCCTCCGATCCGAACTTACCCACAAGCACCGCCAAGGTGTTGTTGGCGCAGTGCATGAGCATTGTGAGTTTCAGGGAGCCTGTCTTGTAATACACATAGCCGAACAGACAGCCGGAGATGAAGGCTGTCACGCCCTGCCACACGTTGCCGTGGATGGCGGCGAAGAATATCGCGGAGATGACGATGGCGAGCGCCGGGCTCAAGCCCCTATTCCTCTCACCTTCCCCGCGTGGAATCGATGGTTTGAAATTCAAGAGGCCTCTGAGGACAACTCCCCTGCAAAGCCATTCCTCGAAGAAGGGGGCCATGACGCACATAGTGATAAGATTGACCCAGAGGGGACCTTCCATCATCTTCTCGATCATCTCCATCATCGACCCTTCCGTATCGGGCAGGTACTGGTTCACGATCTCGAGAACCATCTCGAGCGCTATGATCCCGGCCACGACGGCCACCGCGAGAACAACTCCTCCCCATTTTCCGAAATGGGAGCTGTCGAGGGCGTAACCGGTGTCGAAAGCCATGTTACGTGAACTCTTCAGCCTGACATACATGAACACGGGGATGAACTGCACGGGGTACATGATCAGCATCATGTAATTCATCGGCAACGAGAACAGCACGAACGGCAGCATCACGAGGCCGGCGGCGATCATTCCGATGATCAGCCATCCAAGGACCGCGAAAACCCCACCCACGTCGGGGGTGTACCATGAGCACGAGGACACGAGGTCGTAGTTCCTCTCAACTTTCCTGGGTTTGAAATACGACATAAGGCGTCAGATTATTATTTCCAAAGGGGAGTGGGATAGACTCCCTTTTCGGCGAATTCCCGGAACTTGCGGGCGACACCGGGGCGGTCCTCCTTATAAGTAACTCCGAACCAGCGTTCCGGAGTGGACAGCACCTCGCATTTGTAACCTTTGTCATTGATGATCCGGTCAACGGCGTAGGGGATGTAATACTCCTTCTTGAGTTCCATGAGGTTTTTCTCCAGGAACGACTCGAACACCTCGGCGCTCAGGTCGAAATAGTCAGGGGTGAACCCCCACATATTCATGGAGCAAAGGGCCTTGGCGTCCACTTCCACATGGGTCTCTCCCGAGACAGTGTTGTCCCCGTAAACCTTGCCGTCATCGTCCATCCCCACGTTCACGAACTCCACCACGCTAGTGAGGTTGTTCCCCTCGTCGTAGTGGCAGATGCCCCTGGAGACCTTTCCGAACTCGGATAGGGTATTGTCCAACTCGAAACCGACGATGGCACAGACGCCGCTCTGACCTTCACGGGAGCGGAGCCAGTCACCGATGATCCTGAATGACTCTTTCCCGTAATAGTCATCCCCGTTGATGACGGCGAACGGCTCGCGGATGGCGTCCTTGGCCATCAGGACGGCGTGGGCCGTCCCCCAAGGCTTCTGGCGCTCGGGGTTGAGAGTGAATCGGGAGGGAATCCTGTCCAGCTCCTGGACGACGAAGCCAAACTCGAGCGGAGTCCCGTCCGGGCAGAGAACACCTGAGTACTTTTTCCCGACAGCCTCCTTGAACACGTCCAGGAAATATTCCCTTACAATATAGACGACCTTGCCGAAACCGGCCTCGACGGCGTCGTGGATGGAATAATCGATAATTGTCTCGCCGCCCGGCCCGATACCGTCCATCTGCTTGAGACCGCCGTAGCGGCTTCCCATGCCGGCCGCCAGAACAAGAAGTGTGGGTTTCATTTGAGTATTATTATTTTCGCGAAAATAATTAATTTCGCGTCAATAACATTAAAGCCGAATGGGAAAGTTCAGGGATATCTGGGACAGGGACAGAGACGGCCGGGAGGCGGAGAAGCGGTCCTTCATCCGTTACGCGATCGTGGCCACCGGTATATTCATCATTTTGGTGGGGTTCGTCAACCAGAACAATATCGTCCGGTGGATCAAGGCGGGTTCGGAGATAAAGCGTCAGGACAGGCTCATCGAGAAATACAACAGGGAGATCGGGGAGATGGACGCCAAGATCAAAGGACTCACCTCCAACAAGGACTCGCTTGAGCGCCACGCCCGCGAGAATTTCCTTTTCGCCGAGCCGGGTGACGATGTCTATGTCGTTGAGTAAGGCTGATGATCAAAGGCCAGTGTAGGTCCAGGGGGTGACCGCCCTCATCTCCTCTTTCACAGGTTCACTCACATCCAGCGTGTCGATGAAGTCTGAGATGGTCTTCTCGTCGATCGCGGCTCCCGTGCGGGTCAAGGCTTTCAGTGTCTCGTAAGGATTGGGATAACCTTCCCTCCGGAGAATCGTTTGCAGCGCCTCGGCGACCACGGCCCAATTGCGATGGAGGTCGGCGTCGATGGCCTCCTTGTTCAGGATGAGTTTCCCGAGACCTTTCCTCAGGGAGGCGAAGGCTATCAACCCGTGGGCGACCGGCACCCCGATATTCCTTTGGACAGTGGAATCCGTCAGATCCCTTTGCAACCTGGAGACAGGGAGTTTCAGGGACAGGAATGTCAGTGTGGCGTCAGCCATCCCGAGATTGCCCTCGGCGTTCTCGAAGTCGATGGGATTGACCTTATGCGGCATGGCGGAGGAACCGACCTCTCCCTTCACGACTTTCTGGCGGAAATACTCCATCGAGATGTAAGTCCAGATGTCCCTGCAAAGGTCAATGAGGATAGTGTTCACCCTGCGCAAGCTGTCGAATATGGCCGCAAGGTTGTCGTAGTGGTCGATCTGCGTGGTGGGGTAGGAGCGCTTGAGGCCCATGGAGGCTACAAAGCCGTCGGCGAAAGATTTCCAGTCAATGTCAGGATAAGCGACCTTGTGGGCGTTCATGTTCCCGGTGGCGCCGCCGAACTTGGCCGGATAGGAAAGGCTCTCGAACTGGCGGAGCTGTTCCTCAAGGCGGGAGACGAAGACCCGGATCTCCTTCCCGAGTCGGGTCGGGGTCGCCGGCTGGCCGTGGGTCTTGGCGAGCATCGGCACATCCTCCCACTCGCCGGCGAAGGCCGCCAGGGTGGCGATTATTCCCTTGAGCTCGGGAATATATTCATTCTCAAGAGCTTCCTTCAGCATCAAGGGCTGGGCTGTGTTGTTAATATCCTGCGAGGTCAGGCCGAAATGGATGAATTCTTTCCATCTCGAAAGGCCCAGGTCGTCGAATCTCTCCTTTATGTAGTATTCCACCGCCTTCACATCGTGGTTCGTCGTCTTCTCGATCTCCTTGACCCTGGCGGCCTCATCCGGGAGCATGCCGGTGTAGATCCTCCGAAGGTCGGAGAACAGTGTGTCCCTGCTCTTCCCGGTCCCTTCCCCGAATCCGGAGAGTTGGGGAAGAGGAATCCGGCACAACGCGATGAAATATTCCACTTCCACCCTTGTCCTGTAGCGGATGAGGGCGTATTCGCTGAAATAGTCTCTCAGCCTGGCTGTCTTGGACGCGTAACGTCCGTCAACGGGCGAGACCGCCGTGAGTTCATTCAATTCTGTCATTTCTTGCCGGTTAGATAAGTAGAAGCAGGGCGATGGTGTACAAAAGGAAGCCTTGGAAGCGCAGACGGCCTTTCACGCTGGCGCGGAGCATGGTCTCGGCCGGGTTCTCGCCAGTCATCCGCAGGAGATCCTCGTCAGAGGGGAGTTTGCCTGAATGGAACTTCAGTATCAACTCCCCGTCGTTGAACCAGGTCGCCCCTCCATTGGAACGGTTCATCGCGAGGAGAGTTTTCCTGTCGGAATAGTAAACTCCGGACTGGAGGATATCGCGGACCTCAGGGACTATCGAGGTGATCCTGTCCATCCTGGCCTTCGTGCCGGCGACCAGAAGCAGGGGGGTGAAACCCGCCTTCGAGGCGCCTTCCATGACTTTCGCGATCCTGGTCCACTCGTCTCCCTTCATTCTCGCCGGAGCGTGGATCGACATCACAAGAGCGTTCCCGACAGTCGCCAACTCGTCTTTGTAGTTGCCTGTGGAATCAGCGAAAGAGAGGACAGGGGTCTTCCGTCCACTCTTGGGACCGTTAAGACGTATTGTCTCGGTCCGGATGAAAGTCCAGGTGGAGTCAGGTAGTTTGTCAAGAGTGAAAGCGCCCTCCTGACCGTTCTTCTCATAGATGAAAGTCGACACGAAATCCTCTCCGGACCCATCGGCGGCCAGAAGCTCGCTTCCGGGTGTGAATGGGGTGAAATCAACCAGAGGGAGGGAAGTAAGTGAATAGCATGTGAAAGCGGCGATCGAGGCCGCCGCGATCAGGAATGACACATATTTCCGTTTCCTCGGCTCCCCTAGATCCCTGAAAGGCGCGAAGGCGACCAAAGCTAGGACCAGAAGAACGATGTTCTTGATGAATGTCTGAAGGTTTGACAAATGGATGACCTCCCCGAAACATCCGCAGTCCATCGAGGGGTTAGCGATCACGAGTATAAGGGTCAGTATGGTGAACAGAACGGTCACAACGGTCGTGGCGACGGCCACGGGCTTTCTCCAAACCCCGGCGATCAGCGCCGCTCCCAGGAGAGACTCTAATAGCGCCAGCGCCACAGCGACGGCTTTGGCGGTGGGAAGCAGAGCTGACAGGTGGAGGAAGTGATAATACTCCTCGACCACCAGTCCCGCCCCGACCGGGTCGAGAAGTTTGAAAACCCCCGCCAGCAGGAATACAAGTCCGATTATCAGGGAGAATAGCCGTCTGAGCCTGTACAGGAATACCTTGGTGTTCATAGGCGAGCTAAATAAGAATCAGTCAATGCCTTGATCTTGGCGAAAATATCGTCTGGAGGAAGCATCTTCCCGTCTGGTCCGGAGCAGTCGACAGGGATGAATCCCGGGTCGAGGGAAGCCTGCCGGATATAGATGTCCTTCACTCGCTTCTGGAAATCGATGCTGGCCTCATGGATGTCTTTCTCGCCGTGGAGGTAATCCCTGTCGGCGCCCTTTCTGCCCTTCTCGAGGCTGTTCTCCACGAAATCGATCGGGACATCGAGGAATATGTTAAGGTCAGGCCTGGGGAGGTCGAACTCGCCGAACTCGGTGTTGATGATCCACTCCCTCAGCCTCTCCCTTTCCCCGGGATCCTCGAGCTTGGCGCATTGGTAGGCGATATTGGAATAGACATACCGGTCAAGCAGGACTGTGCCTCCGCGTGAGAGGGTGGCTTTGATCCCCGGGGCGGCCCTGTGGCGGTCCTCAGCGAAAAGAAGGGCCACAAGTTGGGGATGCACAGACTCGTTGGACCCGAAATCACCCCTGAGGAAGCGTCCGATAAGGTCGCCGTAGACCGGAGAGTCGTATCTTGGAAAATGGATATATTCCAAACCGCCGCGGACATCCTCGAGATAGGCCTTCAATTTCCTGACCTGCGTGGATTTGCCCGCCCCGTCCAATCCTTCCAGAACAATCAGCATCTTGACAGAGATAGTTTTCTACAAAGATATCTATTTTTTACCTAATTTTGTAGTGATATGGACATCAGGAAGGACAGAAATATCCGTGTGATGGGGATTGTCAACCTGACAGACGACTCTTTCTTCGAAGGCAGCCGACTGCTCGGGCCGGATGGTCTCACCGCCCCCGGGCTTTTCTTATCCCGGATAGACCAGATGCTGTCGGAAGGAGCTGATATCCTTGACCTTGGGGCATGCTCGACCCGCCCTGGATCGGACTCGGTGAGCGAGGAGGTCGAGTGGCACCGCCTTGAGCCCGCCCTCATGTTGATCGCCCGGGAGCGCCCCGGGCTGAGCCTGTCCATTGACACTTTCCGCCCCGGAATCGTCACAAGGGCTTTCGATGTCATAGGCCGTTTCATGGTCAACGACGTCAGCGGAGGCTCCACCCTGATGTGGAGGCTTGTGGGAGAGCTTGGTCTGGAATATGTCGCCATGCACACGAGAGGTACCCCGAAGGACATGTTGTCGCTGACCGATTATGATGACGTGGTCGCGGCGGTCGAGTCCTTTTTCGGGGAAATCTCCGAGACAGCCGAGGCCAACGGCGTTAGGGACTGGATTCTCGACCCTGGTTTCGGTTTCGCCAAGACAGTCTCCCAGAACTGGCGGCTACTCGATGGGTTGGCCGCGTTCAAGAGATTCGGGAAGCCGGTTCTGGCGGGTCTTTCCCGGAAGAGTTTCCTGTACAAACCCCTGGGACTGACCCCCGCGGATGTCCTCCCCGCCACCTGCGCCGCCAACCTTGTGGCTTTAAGGAACGGAGCCGATATTCTCAGGGTACACGATGTCGCGGCCGCCAGGCAGACAATAGAGGTGTACCGGAAAGCCATTTCGGCCTGATTGATTAATTATAAACCGTTGAGTATATGGATAGAAGGGATTTCATAAAGACTTCCGCGCTGGCCGCCGGGGCGATGCTTCTGGATTGGGAGAGCGCTTTCGCCGCCGGTGCCGCCGACCCGTCCGCCGGCAAGGTCTGGAAAGGCTGGAAAAAGGGCCATTTCCAGGCTCATTTCATCTACACCGGCGTGGCCGAGTCTATATTCTTGATCTTCCCCGACGGGACTTCCATGCTCCTTGACTGCGGCGATCACAACGCCGTCGGACGGGGTGATCTCGCCGTCCCTGTGCTGCCGTCCGCGGACAGGCATTCGGGCGAGTGGATAGCCAGATATGTCCTTAGGGTCAACCCCAACGGCAACAAGGTGGACTACATGATGCTCTCGCACTACCATCAGGATCACGGCGGGAGCCATGGCTTCAACGCCGGTAAGGAGGTCAGGAACGGAGTGGAGTATGTCAAGAGTGGTTTTTCCCACGCCGCCGAGTGGTTGGATTTCGGGAAGGCCTTCGACCGGGCCTGGCCTGAGTACGATGACCCTCTCCCTCTTTTCGACCGTTCGGCCGACAACGTGGCCCACATGAGGATGTTCTACGAATACATGACCCGGAACAAGGGCATGGAGATCGAGAAGTTCCGTGTCGGCGCCGTCGACCAGGTGTCCATGGCTCACGCCCCGGGGAAGTATCCCGGCTTCTCAATAAGGAACATCTGCGGCAACGGCAGGATAGCCGGGGAGGACGGGCGCGTCATCGACCTCTACGCTGACCGCAAAAAGGACAACCCCACTCATTTCAACGAGAACGGGATGAGTCTTGGAATGATCATCTCCTACGGTCCCTTCAAGTTCTTCACGGCGGGGGATTTCTCCGACAGCTGGAAACTGCCCGACGGCTCGGTTTTCGAGATCGAGAGCGCCCTTGGGGAGGTTTGCCCGAAAGTCAATGTCGCCAAGATCAACCATCACGGCCATTACTCGATGCCGGCCAAATTGCTCTCGGCGCTTCAGGCCAGGGTCTATGTGAGCTGTGTCTGGGACCAACTGCACAATGTGGCGCCGGTTATGGAGAGGATAGCGGACCAGAGCCTTTATCCGGGCGAAAGGATTGTCTGTCCCGGGGTATTCCCGAAAGAGAGAAGGGCCCAGGACGCCGGCAAGCCGTGGCTTGACCTCATCAAGGACTCCTCCTTCGACGGAGGGCATGTGGTGCTGGATGTCCCGAAGGGAGGGAAGGAATATTCAATCTCCTATCTCACCGCCGCCGACGAGTCGATGAAGGTGGTCAGCGTGATGAGATTCCGTTCTTGAGGTACAGGATCGAGTCGGGTCCCTCGTTGAACAGGAGATCCATTATCGACAGATCCGGGATGAAGCCGTGTTTCCTGGCGAAAACCTGGAAATACGGCTTTTCCAGCCCCAGGTCTCTCAGGACTGTGTTCGGACGCTTCGGATGGAGCACATCCCGGTAGTCCTCCCCATATTTGCCTGCCGTGGCGACCGTGCCTGTTGCGCTTGCCGTGGCGATCGTATCTGCTGTGACCGCGTTGTCTGCCGTGGTGACCGGGAGTCCCTCCGGACCGCATTTACCCGGACAGGGCTCGAAGCGTCGCGGTCCGGAGGGACTCCCGGCGCCAACGGGATTCTCGTCGCTCCCGGAGCCAGCGAGACCACCGGCGCTTTCCGCACAAACGAGACCTCCGGCGCTTTCCGCACAAACGGGACCACCGGCGCCAGCGGGGATATAATCCTCCGTGAGACGTAAGTCCGCCTGGATTCCAATCTTCTGAAGGAAGAACCGGATGATCCTCAAATCCAGCTCGAACAAAGTCTCCGGTCTCGAGTCCAGGATCGCGAACAAGTCGTCCTTGTAGTGATCGTAATACGCCGAGCTCTCGTAGGCCGATGAGATGGCCCTCTCGGTCTTGACCACCCAAGGCGTGGTGTAGTCCACCTTGATCCCGGTTATCGGGATCCCGCGGGACCCTTCATGGACGATCGGGAAGTTCAGATATTCAGGCCCGTCGGCGGCGTAGATCCGGCAACGGTTCCTCCACGACTGTTTCCGGTAACTCTCCCGCGCCTCGATGTAAACAATCGGAGGAGTCGCCGGAGGAATGGTCATTCCTTTGGCGATCAGGGCGAAATAACTGACAGGGGGGAAATAGGCTATGCCCAGAAGCATGTCCTGGACTATTCGAAATCGTCTTTCTCTCTGGAATCGAGGGCCCGGATAATCCCACGCTTGGAGTTCCTGATGAACTCGAGGATCGTGTCCCTCTCCTCGCTCTGGGGGAAACCGGCCTCGACTTTGGCGCAACCGTCGGAGATGTTGTATCCGGAGAAATAAATGGTCTCGTAGATGTCTTTGATGTTGTGTATAACCTCAGACGGGAATCCCCTCCTGCGAAGGCCGACGATGTTGACACCGGCGTAAGCGATAGGGTCCCTTCCGCATAGCACGTAGGGAGGCACGTCCTTGTTAATCTTAGACACCCCCGCGATCATGGCGTGGCAGCCTATCTTTGTGAATTGGTGCGCCTTGGAACCTCCTCCCACAATCGCCCAGTCATCCACGACAGTCTCGCCGGCCAGACCGACATAACTGACCAGAATGCAGTGGTTCCCTACCACACAATCATGCGCCACGTGTGTGTAAGACATTAGCAGTGTGTCGTTTCCGATCTTGGTGATATACTTGCCGCTGGCCTTGGTGCCACGGTTGATGGTGGCGCACTCCCTCACGGTGACATTGTCTCCAAGCTCTACATATGTGACCTCCCCGTCAAACTTGAGGTCTTGCGGTATGGCTCCAACGACGGCACCGGGAAAGACCTGGCAGTTCTTGCCCATCCTGACATATTGGAAGACAGTGGCGTGCGGGTAGATCTTGCAGCCGTCGCCGATCTCCACATCGTCGTCGATGAAGGCGTACGGGCCGATTTCTATATTGTCCCCGAGAATGGCTTTGGGGCTGACTGACGCGAGATTTGATATTTTGTTCATCGTGGTCTGATTGATATTATCGTGAAATGGCGTCCACAATGGCATTAGCCATCCTGGTATTCAGGGAATGCCCAGGCTTGAACGCCTCTATTCTGGCTTTCACGCGCCCTCCGCAAAGAGCAAGGTCGCCTATGATATCCAGCAGCTTGTGCCTGCCGCACTCGTCCGGGAAGCGGAGCTGGAGGTTGTTGAGGTAGCCGTTCGGGTTGACGGCCAGCCTCGGCATATTGAATAACGAGGAGAGTCTCTCCACCTGCTCCTCTGTGACGGGACGTTCCACGATCACTATGGCGTTATCGACATCGCCTCCCTTGACAAGATTGTGCTGGAAGAGGAACTCTATCTCGTGGAAGAACACGAAAGTCCTGCAAGGGGCGATCTCGGAAGCGTAGTCAGTATTCCCGTCCCATCGCGCGCTTTGGATCCCGAGAACTTCCGATCCGAAATCAACGGTCAGGTCTATAGAAGGCTCGTCGGACGGGATCGCCTTAATGTACGCTCCGGTAGCCTCGTCTCTGACTTCGATTACATGGGGGATAGTGATGACACGCTTGTCATCGCTTTGCTCCTCAAGTCCGGATTCAAGGATCGCCTCGACATAATACCGGGCGCTGCCGTCAAGGATAGGGACCTCGATATTGTCAATCTCTACAAGGGCGTTGTCCACGCCCATTCCGGAAAAAGCCGACATCAGATGCTCAACTGTGGAGACCGAAACCTGTCCTTCCGAGATGGTAGTGCTGCGCTCTGTCGAGGAGACGTTGCGGGCCATCGCCTTGACAAAGGCGTCATGGCCAAGATCCACCCTGTGGAAGACTATACCTGAGTCCGCCGGGGCGGGCTTCAAGACCATAGTGGACGTAAGTCCCGTGTGGAGGCCTTTGCCCTGAAATGATATCTCTGTGGAGAGGGTCTTCTGCTTGAGTGAAACCATGGTCCACAAAGATACGAACTAAAAATGAATATTCAATGATTACTGTCCGCCTTGCTTGCGGAACACCGCGTAGCTTCGGAGATAACTCCTGGCGGGGATGGCCGGCGAACCGAGCAGGGTCTGCCCAGGTTCCCTGACATTCCCGATCACTCCGGTTTGCGCTCCGAAGGTGGTGTTGTCGGCTATCTCAAGATGCCCTGAGATCCCGACCTGTCCGGCCAGGATGCAGTTCTTGCCGATCTTGGTGGATCCGGCGATCCCGCACTGGGCGGCCATGACGGTATTGTCTCCTATCACGACATTGTGGGCTATCTGGCAGAGATTGTCGATCTTCACCCCGTTCCCGATGATGGTGGATTCCATCTCGGACCTGTCTATGGTTGTGCAGGCGCCGATCTCTACATTGTCGCCGATAATCACGTTGCCCAGATGCTCTATCTTTTCCCATGTGCCGTCTGGGAGAGGGGCGTTGCCAAACCCGTCCGCGCCGATCACGGCGTTGGCGTGGATGATGACGTTGTCACCGATAACCATCCCGGGATAGATGACCACGCCCGGGTAGATGACGCAGTTCTTCCCGATTACCGTGTTGTCACCGACATACACATTCTCGAATATCTTGGTGTAGTCTCCAATCTTGGCGTGGTGACCTACATACGAGTGGCTTCCGAGATAAACCTTCTTTCCGAATTTGCTAGTAAGGAACCATGAGGAACGGAACCCCCTGTGCCTGCGGTCTGTACGTTTCTGGGTGGCGGCGAATTTAAGGAGATCCGCCAGGGACTTGTAGGCGTCATCGACCCGGATCAGAGTCGGGGAGACCGGTTCCTTGGGCTGGAAATCCTTGTTTACGAGAAGCACGCTCGCCTTGCAGCTATAGACATATTTCTCGTATTTGGGGTTGGCGTAGAAGCAAAGCTGACCGCTCTTGCCATGCTCTATCTTGGCGAATGATGTAACCTTGGCTTCCGGGTCGCCCTCGACCGTCCCTTTGAGCGCCTGCGCCAACTGCTTCGCTGTGAATTCCATCTTGATTCCGGAATAAAAGATTTAAATTTTGACAAAGTTAACGATAAATTTTCATTTTCCCCGAATTATCCTTATATTCGCGGTGTTGTGAGAGATAGGTGACGAAAGCGTCTCCTATCTTTTGTTTTATGAACATGGAGAAAGAAGAGATACTCAAAGCCATCGGGCCGGCAGTCGCGGGACGCGGGTGCTTTATCGTGGACGTCGTCGTGACTAAAGACAACGATGTGACCCTCATCGTCGAGAAAGAGGCCGGGGAGGTCGCCCTCGAGGATTGCGTGGCGCTTAACGACGCGTTCCTGGCCGCTTTTGACAAGGATGTCGAGGACTATTCCCTGACTGTGTCATCGGCCGGTCTGGACCAGCCCTTCAAGGTCCCGGCCCAGTTCCGCAAGGCTATCGGCTCCACTGTCGCGGTGCTTTTGAAAGGAGGACGCAAACTTACCGGGGTCCTGGCCGACGCCGGTGACGAGGGCATCACGCTTCGCTACTCCGCCAAAGAGTTGCCTGATGGGAAGAAGAGAAAAGTCACGGTCGAGCGCGAGGAAGTATTTGGTTTCGAGCTTGTCAACTCCGTGACACCTGTGATTGAATTCAAAAAATAGACTGTTATCAATATGGAAAAGAAAGACGTGATCACTCTAATTGACGCCTTCAAGGATTTCAAGGAAGAGAAGAACATCGACAGGCCCGTTATGATGGGTGTCCTCAAGGACGTGTTCCTTACCCAGATCGCCAAGACCTATGGCTCGTCGGACAATTTCGACGTGATCATCAACGTGGACAAGGGAGACTGCGAGATTTATCAGAACTTCGACATCGTCGAGGAGGTGGAGAACCCAAACACGCAGATCACCCTCGATCAGATTAAGGAGGAGACCGGCGACGACGACTACGAGATCGGCGACGTCTACACCAAGAAACTCTCCCTATCCTCTTTCGGAAGGAGGGGTATCCTCAACATCCGCCAGAACCTTCAGGGCAGGATCATGGATATCGACAAGGCCAACGTCTTCAAGGAGTATTCCGACAAGGTCGGGGAGATATTCACCGGAGAGATCTATCAGACTTGGTCCAAGGAGGTTATCATCCTCGACGAGGACAGCAACGAGCTTCATCTTCCCAAGGCCGAGCAAATCCCCGGGGAGAGGTTCAAGAAGGGGGACACCATCCGCGCTATCATCAAGAGCGTCGAGATGAAGAACAACACGACACCTTACATTACCTTGTCGAGAACCTCCAACGAGTTCCTCGAGAAACTTTTCGAGCTGGAGGTCCCGGAGATATTCGACGGCCTTATCACAATCAAGAAGGTTGTCCGCGTCCCCGGTGAGAGGGCGAAGGTCGCCGTGGAGTCTTACGACGAGAGAATCGACCCGATCGGCGCCTGTATCGGCGTGAAGGGCTCGAGGATCATCGGTATTGTGCGCGAGCTCCGCAACGAGAACATCGATGTCCTCCAGTGGACCGCGAACACACAGCTTCTAATCCAAAGGGCCCTTAATCCGGCAAGGGTGTCATCGATCGACCTTGGGGAGTCGCCTGAGGACAAGATCAAGGTATATATGCAGCCTGACGAGGTCAAGAAGGGCATCGGTCGCGGCGGATGCAACATCAAGCTGGCGGGAATGCTCGTTGGAAGGGAGATCGAGGTCTGGAGGGAACTCTCCAAGGATGAGATCATGGAGGAGGAGGATGTTCTCCTCAGCGAGTTCAGCAACGAGATCGACCAGTGGGTCATCGATCGTCTCGAGTCCATCGGTTGCGATACCGCCAAGAGCGTTCTGGCTTTCTCGCCCGAGGATATCGCCAAGAGGGCGGATCTTGAGGACGAGACTGTCTCGGAGGTGTTCCGCATCCTGAAGGCGGAGTTTGAAGATTAAGTCCTGAAGGACAGATAATTAAAAGGGGTTGAATATGGGAGAAATCAGACTGAATAAACTTATAAGGACTTACAATATCGGGCTTCAGAATCTCGTTGACTTTCTGAACAGACAAGGTGTCGAGGTGGAAGCCAATCCGAACGCCAAGATATCGGACGAGCATCTTCCCGCCATCGAGAAGCAATTCGGGAAGGATCTCGAGATGAAGAAGGCGTCCGAGAAGGTTGACATCAAACTGAACGAGATTCTCGACCGCGCTTCCCGGAAACAACAGGAATCCGCCCGTGAGGAGGAGTTTGAGGAACCGGTCAGGGAGACTGTCATCAAGAGTAATGTTTTCACTCCCAAGCAGGTTAAACCTGAGCCTAAGCCGGAACCGAAACCTGAACCCAAGCCCGCTCCCGTCCCGGAGCCGACCCGTGAGCCGGAGCCGGCGCCTGTCCCTGAGCCGGAACCTGTTCCGGAGCCGACGCCCGTCATTGAGCTTGAGCCTGTGGCGGTGAAGGAGGAGAAACCCGCCGCCCCCGTTGAGATTGAGACTCCTTCTCAGGAGCCAGCTCCCGCCCCGACCCCCGCGGAGAAGGTACCTGTGGAGACTGTCGAGGTCAAGACCGTGCCTGTGGCGGAAGAGGAGAAGCCCGAGGCGAAGGAGGAGGCCACACCAGGTTTCAAGGTGCTTGGCAAGATCGACATGTCCCAGTTCGAGAAGAAGAGCGGGAAGAAGAGGGAGAGAATAGCCAAGGGAAGCCAGAAGGTGGATGTGGCCAAGGAGGGCCAGAGGGCGGACAACAACTCCCGCAAGGACAAGAAGGACAACCGTTCTGCCCAGGATCAGTCCAAGGGCGGAAGGAAACGCTCCCGCGGCGCCGACCGCTTCAAGCCTGTCATGACAGAGGAGGAGCAGGAGGCGATGCAGAAAGAGATCCAGAAGCAGGTCAAGGAGACCTACGCCAGGATGAACGACAACAAGAAGAACAAC
>CADBRH010000049.1 GCA_902797035.1 uncultured Bacteroidia bacterium
CAACCCTTGGGAGAGCATCCGCGACAAGTATCCTGTCGGCTCCACCCACAAGGCCATTGTCCGCAATGTCACCAACTTCGGTGTGTTTGCGGAGCCTGAGGACGGTGTCGAGGGTCTTATCCACATCAGCGATCTCAGCTGGAACAAGATCAAGCATCCTTCAGAGATGGTTGCTCCTGGTGATGAGATCGATGTCGTCATCCTTGACTTCGACGAGGCCAACCACAAACTCAGCCTTGGTCACAAGCAGCTCACCCCCAACCCTTGGGACGCCATCGAGAGGAAGTATCCCGTCGGCTCCACAGTCGAGGGTACCGTCGCCTCCCTTACCGACAAGGGCGCCAACATCAAGCTTGACGGGGACGACGAGGGCTTCGCTTTCAGCCGCGACCTCATCAAGGAGGACGGCAAGCAGGCCATCGTGGGTGATGTCCTTCCGTTCAAGGTCGTCGAGCTCCGCAGGAGCACCCGCAGGATCCTCCTTTCCCATGTGAGGACTTACAACGAGGCCAAGATGGAGAAGGTGGCCGCAGAGGCCGACAACACCAAGAAAGTTGTCAAGAAGATCAACTCCAACCTCGAGAAGACCACCCTCGGTGACATCAGCGAGCTCGCCGCTCTCAAGGACAAACTCGAGAAAGGTGAGTAATATATGGACTTCACTTTGACGGTTCTGGGCACGGCCTCGGCCAAGCCAACCGCCGGAAGACAACAGAGCGCCCAGGTACTTACAGTGCATGGGCGCTCTTTCTTGATCGACTGCGGGGAGGGCGTCCAGACGCGTTTGCGTCAGGGCGGGATCTCTCCCATGAGGATCGACTCCATATTCATTTCCCACATCCACGGCGACCATGTGTTCGGGCTGCCCGGCCTGCTGTCCACGATGGGTATGCTGGCCCGCCCGAAGCCGTTGACGATCTACGCCCCCTCCAATTTCGGTCCTCTGCTGAAGTTTTTCCTGTCATATTACGGGGAGGGGATCTCATTCGAGATAAAACATGTGCCCCTGACTATGCGTGAGCCGGAGTTGATTTATCGGACGAAGTCATTGGAGATCAGTGCCTTCCCTCTGAATCACGGGATTGAGACTTTCGGTTTCATCTTCAGGGAAAGGGAGCCCCAGTACAACGTGAGGAAGTGGAAGATCGATGAATATGGGCTCACGCTGGCCGAGATCGCGGCGGTGAAAAGGGGAGAGGATGTCGTCAGGGAGAACCCCGACGGCACTTTCACGACCCTTACCTTGGACGAGTTGGGTTACAAGCCTTTCGCCCCCCGCTCGTTCGCGTATTGCTCGGACACCGCCCCGTTCCCGGAGGAGGCCTCATGGGTGGCCGGGGTCGATTTGCTCTATCATGAGGCCACCTATCTGGAGGAACTCTCCGACATGGCCCGCTCCAGACGCCACTCCACCACTCTACAGGCCGCCCGCTGCGCCGCCGAGGCCGGTGTGGGAAGACTTGTGATCGGCCATTACTCCTCGCGCGGTAAAGACTCCGGCCTCTACCAGGAAGAGTGCCGGACACTGTTCCCCGAGACCTACGCCGCCTCTGACCTCGACACCTTCGACATCCCGCTCGTCAAGTTCTCATAAAATGACTATATTTGTGAAGATGTAGTCACGCGATGAGAAGAGTTATTCTTTTGATAACAGGGATGCTGTGCGCGGTTCTCTCTGCCGCCCAGACACCCATTGAGGATTACGTGACCCGTTGGGCTCCAGTAGCCGTGCGGGAGATGTACCGCAGCGGGGTGCCCGCCAGCGTGACCCTCGCCCAGGGCATTCTCGAGTCCCGTTACGGCCTCTCGACACTCGCCACGGA
This sequence comes from uncultured Bacteroidia bacterium, assembly GCA_902797035.1. Classification (GTDB taxonomy): domain Bacteria; phylum Bacteroidota; class Bacteroidia; order Bacteroidales; family UBA932; genus Cryptobacteroides. The sequence goes on from CADBRH010000049.1 coordinate 1,824, forward strand.
GGGCAACAACCATTTCGGCATCAAATGCCACAAGGACTGGACGGGAAAGAGGCAATACCATGACGACGACGCCAAAGGCGAGTGTTTCAGGGTTTACGACACGGCGGAGGAGTCTTTCATGGACCACTCCGATTTCCTCCGCTACCGCGACCGTTACAAGTTCCTTTTCGACTTTGAGACGACCGATTACAAATCGTGGGCTCACGGCCTGAAGAAAGCCGGCTACGCCACCGATCCCGGTTATCCTGGCAAACTGATCAAGTACATCGAGGACTACAGGCTTTACGAGTATGACACCGTCCCCCTGAGCGGGACCGAGGCGCTGGAGGAGAAAGCCGAGGCCGCGATCGAGGAGGCGGAGAAGGAACGGCCGGTAGTCAAGGACGAGGCAAGGTCGGAGCCAAAGCCTGCCAAAAAGCAGGCGAAAGCCGCGAAGAAGGCGAGAAAGGCTAAGAGAAAGACCTCGGGCGACGAGATCACCGGCACTATCCCCAAATCGCCCCTGTCGCTTGAGGAGCCGAGGAGAATCGACAAGAACGGACTTGAGGAATTCAGGTTCTCCCTCAGCAGGGAGGCGTATTCCAAGAACGGGGTGCCGTTCGTGACCTCTGCGGAAGGGGAGACATATTCCAGCATAGCCGCCCGTTACGGTCTGTTTTTGAAGGAGATACTGAAATATAACGACCTCAGCGCCCCGGAGGAGCTGCTTCCCGGGACGGTGGTCTATCTCCAGGCTAAGAAGAAGCAATCCGAGAAGGGGCTTGACAAATTCATCGTCGAGGATGATTCCCAGAGCTTGAGGGATATTTGCCAGAGATTCGGTGTGAGGATGTCCAGCGTCATGAAAATGAACGGGTTCCACACCGGATACCAGCCCGGTGAGGGCGACACGATCGTTCTCCGCGGTAAAAAGAGGAACAGAAGATGAAGACTTGGAAGCTTATCTTGTTGATCGCCGCTCTCGCCGCCGTTGTCGCGGCTGGAGCTGTAGGTGGAAGATGGTACGGTGACAACCGCAAGCCTAATTTCACCGGCAAGGCCGACCTTTACGTCTATCCCGGGATGAGCGTGTCGGAGGTTCTGGAGGCTATCCCTGACAGCGTGGTGTCACGCCCGGGAAGTCTCAGGAGAGTAATGGCCGGCCTTTCGGACGGGGAGATGAGGCCAGGCCATTATGTTGTTGAGAAAGGTAAGCCGAGCGTCTATGTCCCGAGGATGCTCAGGGCCGGATGGCAGACCCCTGTCAATCTCTCGCTTTCCGGCACAATGAGGCTCAAGGAGGTGATAGCCAGGAAGATATCCAGACAGATGCTGATGGATTCCACATCCGTTATATCCGCCCTGAACGATGAGGAGCTCCTCGCCGGTTACGGCTTCACCCCTGAGGATGTCTTCTCGCTGATCATCCCCGACACCTACCAGGTCTACTGGACCGATTCCATGAAGGATGTTCTGGACAAATTAAAGGCCGCCTATGACGCTTTTTGGACCTCCGACAACCTGCGTCTCGCCGGGATTCAAGGACTATCACCTAAAGAGGTCTCGATCGTGGCCTCCATCGTGAAGGCGGAGTCCAACCACGAGCCGGAGTACCCGTCGATAGCCGGGGTGTACCTTAACCGTCTGCGTCTCGGGATGAGGCTGCAGGCCGACCCGACCGTCGCCTTCTGTTTCGGCTACACCATAAACAGGGTATTGTACTGGCATCTGACTGTTGACTCGCCTTACAACACCTACCTTCATGAAGGCTTGCCTCCGGGCCCTATCTGCGTTCCGGACAAGGCCAGCCTCAACGCCGTCCTGAATCCCGACAGGCATGGCTACCTCTACTTCTGCGCCAGCGCCGCCATGGACGGGACGCACAAGTTCGCGGTCACGCTCTCGGAGCATAACCGCAACGCCAGGGAGTTCCAGCGGGCTTTGGACTTACGGAGATTCTCAGGGAAATAGTTGTATATTAATCTATAGCGATGAACGAAAGGATCCGGCGGTTATTCCCACAGTTCGACGAGGACGGTCAGGCTCTCGTCGGGAGGGCGTATGGGGTCGCCGTTGATTCGCTCTCGGGTAAGACCCGGGAGAACGGGCATCCTTTCATCGAGCATCCGGAGAATGTGGCCCTGATCGCCACGGACGAGATAGGCCTTCAGGCGGAGTGCGCGGCGGCTGTATTCCTCCATGAGGCCATCCGCATGGGTCCCTGTCATCCTGAGCGAAGCGAAGGATCTGTCCTGTCCGCCTTTCCCGCCGACGTCGTCACCATGGTCGAAGGGCTGAACAAGATAGCCACAATCAAGCCCAAGGACACCCGCCTGGAGGCTGAGAACTACAAGAAACTGATAGTCCAGTACTCCACCGACCCCCGTGTGACGGTCCTCAAGATAGCCGACCGCCTGGAA
>CADBRH010000050.1 GCA_902797035.1 uncultured Bacteroidia bacterium
AGGCGGAGGGATTCGAACCCCCGGAACGTTGCCGTTCAACAGTTTTCAAGACTGCCGCCATCGACCACTCGGCCACACCTCCGGATATTTCTAAGCAGTCGCGAAGATAAAGATAAAATCCGTCACCCCAAAATTATTTACCCTCCTCGACAGGCTCGTCACCCCTGGCGAAGAACTTGTACTGGAAGAACACCAGATACAAGGCGCCAACCGTCACGCAGCTGTCGGCGAAGTTGAACACCGGAGCGAAGAACAGGAACTCCTTCCCTCCAACTATGGGCAGCCATGACGGCCACGTCGTGTGGATAATCGGGAAATAGAGCATGTCCACAACCTTTCCGAACATGAAGGGAGCGTAATTGAATATGATCCCGTAGAAAAGGCTGTCTATTATGTTGCCCAGAGCCCCGGAGGTGATGAGAGTCAGGCCGACGAGAACCCCGGTCGGGACGCCGGGCTTGCGGACCAGAGAGGATATCCACCAGCAAAGGGCGCCGAATAATCCGATCCTGAACAATGAGAGCAGGAATTTTCCCACGGTCCCCCCGAACTTCATCCCGAAAGCCATACCCTCGTTCTCGATGAAGAGGATCTGGAACCAATTTCCTATGACAGGAATATGCTGGCCGATCCCCATGTTCGTCTTAACCAGGATTTTGGAAACCTGGTCAATGACGACTAATAGTATCCCCAGCAAGAGGAGTTGTTTTCCTTTGGACAGTCTCACTAGTTGCGGCCTTTTTTGGCGAGCATTTCCTTGGCTTCGACAGTAAGGGTGGCGTGCGGCACGAGGCGAAGCCTCTCCTTGGGGATCAGCTTGCCGGAGACCCGGCAAATCCCGTAGGTCTTGTTCTCGATCCGGACAAGGGCCGCCTCGAGGTTCTGGATGAACTTATACTGCCTTTGGGCGAGCTGGCTGGCCTCCTCTTTCGACAGTTGGTAGGCTCCATCGTCCTCCACGGTCTTGAAAGAAGGTGTAGTGTCCTCGATATCGTTGCTGCCGTTGTGCATGATAACCTTGCGGAGAGTGTCATACTCTTTCCGGGCCTGGGCGAGCTTCTCGTTTATGATCTGACGGAACTCGGCGAGCTCCTCGTCACTGTAACGGGTCTTCTCCACTTCGGGAGCGACATTATCTTTTACGTCCTCTGACATGGCGCTAATAATTAAATCTGGTTTTGTATTCTTTTCAGCGTCATCCTCAACGATCCTTCATCCCACTCCACAACGGCCGCTCCCTGAGGAGCTTCCGAACTATCTTTCACACAGATAGAAAGAGCGAGAGTCTGCGCCGAGACATATTCATAATAAACCTCAAGGGCGTCGGTGATCTCTTCACGGATGTTTCCGTCCGCGAATATAATAACTTCTATTTTATCTGTAACCTCAAAGCCGCTGTCTTTTCTAAGATTCTGGATCCTGTTGATCAGCTCCCTCGCCACACCCTCTTTCCTGAGAGCGTCGGTGATATGGATGTCAAGAGCGATGGTCAAAGGCCCCTCGGTGGCGACAAGCCATCCGGGCATATCCTCGGAGGATATCTCATAATCGGAAGGACCGAGCGTGACATCCCCGCCAGGAAGTGCCAGAACATATTCGGAATCAGCAGCCTGGGCCCCTTGGATGACAGTGATAGTGGCCTGATCGAGCTGCCCGAAAGCGCCCGCGATCTCCTTCATCCGCTTCCCGTAGACCTTGCCGAGGGTTTTGAAATTCGGCTTTATCCTCTTGGTTATGATCCCGGTGGTGTCCGAGATGAACTCGGCCTCCTTGACATTCACCTCGCTGAGGATTATCCCCTTAACTCTCTCGAGCTGGGAGCGGACTTTGTCCGAGATGACAGGAATCACGAGCTTCGAGAGCGGCTGGCGGACCTTTATGGACACTTTGCGGCGCAGGGCCAAGACCATCGAGGTGGCCTTCTGGGCGAGAGCCATCCTCTCCTCAAGGTCGGTGTCGATCACCGAGGGATCGCTCTCGGGCATGATCACGTAATGGACTGACTCCTCGCCGTCGGGAACCAGGTCGAGATAAAGGCGATCCATGTAGAAAGGAGCGATCGGGGCTGAGAGGATAGCCACATCCACCAGGGCCTCCCTCAAAGTCTGGTAGGCTGAGAGTTTGTCCTCGTTCATCTCGCCTCCCCAGAAACGCTTGCGGTTCAAACGGACGTACCAGTTACTGAGGTCGTCGCAGACAAAATCCTGGATCAGACGACCAGCCAGGGTGATGTCATAGTCCTCATACGCCGCCTTAACCTTCTTTTTCAGTGAGTTAAGGAGAGAGATTATCCATCTGTCAATCTCCGGGCGCCTTGAATAATCCACCTTCGGGGCCGACGGGTCGAAACCGTCCACGTTGGCGTAAAGGGCGAAGAAGGAATATGTGTTGTAGAGGGTGCCGAAGAACTTCCTGCGCACCTCGTCAACCCCGGACTCGTCAAACTTCAGATTATCCCAAGGCTGGGCGTTGGTCAGCATATACCACCTGAGAGCGTCGGCGCCGTATTTGTCCAACGCCTCGAAGGGATCGACGGCGTTACCGAGACGCTTGCTCATCTTGTTGCCGTTCTTGTCGAGGACCAGGCCGTTCGAGACGACGGTCTTGAACGCCGGCGTGCCGCTGACCATAGTGTGGATGGCGTGCAAGGTATAGAACCAGCCTCTGGTCTGGTCAACTCCCTCGGCGATGAAGTCGGCGGTACACCCGAACTTCCATGATCCAAGCCCGCGCAGGCCTTCCTGGGCGTACGGCATGGCGCCGGAGTCGAACCAGACATCGATCAGGTCCGTCTCCCTGGTCATCTTCTTCCCGGAGGGACTGACAAGGAATATATTGTCGACATAAGGTCTGTGAAGGTCGATCTTATCATAATTGGCCTTGCTCATATCCTTAGGGTCGAACCCCTTGTCCCGCAAAGGATTGGACGGCATGATCCCGGCCTTGACGGCTTTCTCTATCTCATTGAACAGCTCGGCGGCGGAACCAATGCAAATCTCCTCCTTACCGTCCTCGGTACGCCAGATTGGCAGCGGGGTGCCCCAAAAACGGCTACGGCTCAGGTTCCAGTCCTGGATATTCTCAAGCCACTGGCCGAACCGGCCAGTCCCGGTGGATTCCGGCTTCCAGTTGATGGTCTTGTTCAAGGCCACCATCTCATCCTTGACAGCCGTGGTCTTGATGAACCAGGCGTCAAGAGGGTAGTAAAGGACCGGCTTGTCGGTACGCCACGAATGAGGGTAGCTGTGGGTGTGTTTCTGGATCTTGAAACACCTCCCGTCCTGTTTCATCATCACGCACAGGTCCACGTCAAGGGTCGGTGCGTCAGCGGGTAGCGAGTCGTCGAAAGCGTTCTTGACATACCTTCCCGAGAACTCCTTGTACGAAGGGTCCACATGGTCCTTTACATACTCGGGATCAAGATCCTCTAGGCGATAGAACCTTCCCTCGTGATCCACCTGCGCCTGCCTCCTGCCTTCCTTATCCACGACTATGATCCCGGGGACACCGAAATTGGCGGCCACTTTCTTGTCGTCGGCACCGAAAGTAGGGGCGATGTGAACTATACCTGTACCGTCCTCCGTGGTCACATAGTCCCCGGAGATGACCCTGAAAGCGTCTCCCTCATCCACAGGTGTGAACCATGGAATCAACGGCTTGTAATGGATCCCGACAAGTTCGGAACCCTTGAAAGAACCGTCCAAAACCTTGTAAGGCACCAGTTTGTCCCCGGCCTTGTAATCCTCGAGCGGAATCTCCGCGGCCTTGGGGTTGAACCAGGCACCCACCAGTTCCTTGGCGAGAACATAAACGGCCTTCTCTCCGGTGTAAGGATTGAAAGACAATACCCTGACATAGTCGAACCTCGGTCCCACACAGAGCGCCACGTTTGAAGGTAAGGTCCAGGGAGTTGTTGTCCAAGCGAGAAAATACACGGGGATATCCTCTCCCGCGAACAGCGGCTCTGACTTCGGGTCTCTCACGACCTCGAACTGGACCGTGGCGGTCGTGTCCGTGACATCCTTGTAACATCCGGGCTGGTTGAGCTCGTGCGAGCTGAGGCCCGTGCCGTCCGAAGGTGAATATGGCTGGATGGAGTAACCCTTGTAAAGCAGTCCCTTGTCATAGATATCCTTCAGAAGGTACCACAGCGTCTCGATGTAGCGGTTGTCGCAAGTGACGTAAGGATCGTCCATATCGACCCAGTACCCGACCCGCCCGGTCATCTCCTCCCACTCGGCGGTATATTTCATGACCTCTTCCCTGCAGGTCCTGTTGTAGTCCTCGACGGAGATCTTGACACCGATGTCCTCCTTATGGATCCCGAGTTTCTTCTCCACCCCGATCTCGACCGGGAGACCGTGGGTATCCCAGCCGGCCCTGCGGTTCACCTTGAAACCGGTCTGGGTCTTGTACCGGCAGACAGCGTCTTTGATCGACCTGGCCATAACATGGTGGATCCCGGGCTTGCCGTTGGCCGAGGGAGGACCCTCGAAGAAAATGTACTCAGGCGCCCCCTCCCTCAGTTCAAGGGATTTCCCGAAAGCATTGTTCCTCTTCCACCTGTCGAGAATCTCATTCCCGACAGAAACCAGATCCAGTCCTTTGTACTCTTTGAATGTCATAATTTTCTTCCTAATTTCGCGTCTGGAAAGCCCAGCCGCGCCCAGGCGCGACCGAATTCGCGAAGATAGGCATTTCCGAGCTATTTATCAATATATTCAACGAGGTGAACATCATTGACATAATCATCCTAGTCTGTTTCGTGCCAGCTGTATTCAACGGCCTGTCAAAAGGGTTCGTGGACCAGGCTTTCTCTCTCATCGCGCTTGTTCTCGGTGTATGGCTCTCGTTCAAGTTCTCAGGGATGGCCGGTGACTGGCTCGCGTCTTTTGTGGATCTGCCCGGCACAGTCCTTCACATCATCTCTTTCATCCTTATCCTGATCCTCGTGTCACTAGTGATGTGGCTGATAGGGAAACTCGTGGAGAAAGTGTTGAAGTTCGTGATGCTGGGGTGGCTGAACAAACTGCTCGGGGTGGTATTCGCTCTCATCAAATGTTTCTTGATCATCGGGCTGGTCATAATTCTTTTCGAGTCGGTCAATTCGCTGTTCTCTTTTGTTCCCGCCCAAACCCTCGACAATTCCATGTTATACCATCCGATAAAAGACTTGGCGGACATTGTGTTCCCCTTCCTTAAAGAATTGATATTCAAGAAGTGATGGACAGGATTATACTAATAGAGACTTCCACCTCCCTTTGCTCCGCGGCCATCGTCGAAAACGGCGGGATCGTTTGCGAGAGAAGGAGCGAGTCACCACGAGCGCACGCCTCGATGACCGCTCCCTTTATCGACTCCATGCTGAGAGAGAGGGGGTTGAGAGTGGCTGACTGTGACGCTGTGGCTGTCAGCAAAGGGCCCGGTTCCTACACGGGCTTGAGAGTAGGGGTCTCCACGGCCAAAGGTCTTTGCTTCGGGGCAGGGATCCCTCTTGTCTCGGTCGGGACTCTTGACACGTTAGTCTGGCAGGCCTTGGACAATGGTCTTGTCCCGGAAGGCTGCCGTCACATTATCCCGATGGTGGACGCGAGAAGGATGGAGGTTTACACCGGAGTGTTCACCCCTGACGGCACCCAGGTCTCCCCCACCGTCGCCAGCGTCATCACAGAGGCATCGTTCTCGGAATACCTTTCCGAAGGACCTGTCCTTTTCATTGGCGACGGGGCCGGGAAATGTTCCGGGATCATCCGGAACCCGGGCGCCACTTTCATCCAGGTCTGTCCGGAAGCCTCAGGGATGAAACGTCCCGCGACAGCCGCCCTAAGGGAGGGACGCTTCGAGGATGTGGCTTATTTCGAGCCATTCTATCTGAAAGAGTTCGTCACTACAGTTAGCAAAAAGAGATTGTTTTAATATTGCATATCATGAAAATCGGAGTCGCCGGGGACCACGCCGGCTATGAGTACAAGAACAGGCTCGCTGAGCTTTTGACAAAAAAGGGTCATGACGTGGCGGACTACGGCACATATTCGGAGGTCAGTTGCGACTACCCGGACTACGCCCACGCCCTGGCGGAGGCTGTCCAGAAAGGAGAGGTTGAGTTGGGGATAGGAATATGCGGGACCGGGAACGGAATGGCCATCACCCTGAACAAGCACAAGGGAGTGAGGGCCGGTCTGGCCTGGAACAGCGAGGTCGGAAGGCTGGTCAAAGCCCACAACGACGCCAACGTTCTCGTCCTTCCCGCCCGTTTCATCACCTACCAGATGGCGACGAGGATCGTCAACACATGGCTCTCGACTCCCGCCGAAGGCGGCAGGCACGAGCGCAGAAGGGAGAAAATCGACATCAAATAAGTGGAGATTAAGGCCCTGATCGCGGATTCCGGCCTTCTCGGGAAGGCTTTGTCGGGGAATATCGATGACTACCCCGACGGGATAGTCATTCCAGTGGACAAGCCCTACAGATGGACATCGGCGGACGTCATCCGCAAACTCAAATGGGCCGCGTGCCGGCATTTCGGCAAGAGGAATCTCAAGGTTGGGCACGCCGGCACCCTGGACCCTCTGGCCACCGGCGTCCTGCTGGTCTGTGTCGGCAAGGCCACAAGGCTCGCGGAGACTCTCCAGAAAGAAGGGAAGGAGTATGTCGCCGGGATAGCTTTCGGCGCCACCACACCATCATACGACCTTGAGAAAGCCGTGGACAAGCTTTACCCGACTGACTACGTGTCGGAAAAGACTATCCTTGAGGCGCTTCCGGAATTCCTCGGTGAGCGGGAGCAGGTGGCTCCGCTGTTCTCGGCGAAGTCGGTCGACGGGGTAAGGGCGTACGAGTTGGCGAGGCGGCAGTACAAGGAGAAGGGCAAGGCGAAGTCGGATGTCCTCGAGGACTTCGACCACAGCGTCGCCGAGGCCCTGAACGTCCAAAGAATCCACATTCACGAGCTGGAACTGCTTGACTTTACTCCTGCAAGCGCCGGTGGCGCTGTGAGCCCCGGCCATGCTCAGCCGCAGCGAAGCGAGGATGGACGCGGCCGGGACTCAGCGGCGCCCCGGCGCCCTGACGTGGATTTAAACTTGGAATCAGGCCCCGGAAGCCGGATCAATGTGGCTGACACCTCCGGATTGAACTTGCCTGTCGCGACCATTCGCATAGCCTGTGGCAAGGGCACCTACATCCGCGCCTTCGCCAGAGATCTCGGCGAGGCGCTAGGCTCGGGAGCTCATCTGTGCTCCCTGCGAAGGACAAAATCAGGCGGCTTCGTCGCCGAAACCGCCTTGTCTGTCCCACAAGCCCTTGAGCTGTTTTCTACATGAACCTTGAGGAAGGTCCGCGGTCGAGATAGTTAACCTTGTCTCGGGAAACCTGCAACACACCCTTCACCTTCTCGAAATGCGTAACCGCCTCCTGGATCTTGGAGGGGTCCGGAACACGGATGGCGATGGCGTTCACTATCCTGTAGTCATAGATTATCTCCGCCCCGTACTTCCGGATGGCTTTCTTCAAGGGATCCTTGCCGATTTGGATATCATAGCTGATCACAAGCACGTCGCTGGAAAACTCCAGTCCCCCGTCCCTGGGCCTCTCGGGAGGGATGCTGCCAGGGGCTGGTATGTCCGGGGCGTCGAAAGAATCGACTCTGGCCAATTGCTTCTCAGTCCTGCTCATGGTGCTGCAGCCGACCGACAGGATCAGCGCGGCGGCCATCAGCGACAAGGTTTGTATGAAATGTCTGGTCATTCCGATTAATTCAGTCCGGGCTATTTCCCTGCAAGTTTGAAGCCAGAGGAAGCCCATTCCCTCATGGTTCCGGCGTCATCATAGATAAGATATCCTTCCAAGTCCGACCTGGAGTCAATGAACTCCCTGGCCTTGTCAAGTCCGATTACCATGCAGAAAGTGGCGTACGCGTCGGCGGTCACGGCGTCAGGGGCTACAATCGTGGCGCTCAAAAGGTTATGATCCACAGGGTATCCGGTTCTCGGGTCGATTGTGTGAGAATATTTCCGGCCGTCTTTCTCGTAGTATTTACGGTAATTGCCCGAGGTAACCACGCCTTTCCCGCTTCCGTCACCCTGCCATATCCCGTCAAGATCGGCCCCTGGGGTCATATTCCCGTCCACGGGCCGGTCTATCCCTATCGACCACGGGACACCTCTTTGGTTCACGCCCTCGCAATAGATCTCCCCTATGTCCACGAGCATGTCTTTCACCCCGATGGAACGGAGATACCCCGCGATCTTGTCTGAGGTGTAGCCCTGGGCTATCGCGTTGAAATTGAGCCTCGGCTGAATCCCAGGGATTGTCGAGGCCATCCCCGAGTCTATCTTGTCCATCCCGCAGACAGCCAGAACGCTGTCTATCGTCTCCCGGGACGGCGATGAGCCGGAGGTGAATCCGAAACCCCAGATATCGAACAGCGGCCCCGAAGCCACATCCAGTGCCCCTTCCGTCTCGTCATAGAATTCTCTGGAAAGCGAGAACACCTCCTTGAACATCTCGTTAGGCTCGACAGCCTGCCCGGTGTTGTACCGGCTCAACTGGGAGCCTTTATTATACCCGGATAGGGTCGTGTCAACCAACGTCAGGATAGAGTCCACGGCCGCCTGGATCTCATTCAAACCGGTTTTGACCCCCTTCATGTTGAACTTGACCGAATACGTGCCACCCTGCGCGTATCCTGTCAACTGACGATAAGAGGTCTCTACGGAGCAGGACGAGATGACGAGCGAGACGGCTAGCGCCGCGAAAAAGAAGTTCAAAAGTCGATTCATCGTCGCGATTATAACAAATTACGGCATAATAATCGACATCATTGGACTGGTTTTTGCTGAAAGAATACCGTTTTTGCTTTTTTTATGCGATATTCGCGTGATTAAGTCATGATAATGAAGATTAAGACCTTTATCCTGATATTCTCCGCCGCCGCTTTGGTGGCGCTTTCCTCCTGCCACAAGAAGGATGAAGAGACCGAAGTGGATCCTTATCTCGACGGGACACTCACGTTCTCGATGCCCCTCTTCGTCCTCAAGGGCGATGTCATGACCCTGACCCCGGGAGGAGCGAGCAACCCCACGGGAGGCGTAGGGTATTATTGGTATAACTCATGGACTGAGAAAAGGGACACCGTGAAGAGGGAGAATGAGACCGGTGATGGTTCATGGACAGTCACGATACCCTCTGAGACAGGCACTTACACAGTCTCTGCCGCCGCGTTCGCCGAAGGGTACACAAGCCTTTCCGCCTACAAGGAATTCGTCGTCGTGGATTCCTCGCTGGAAGGGTCGGTGAAAGGGGCCGGCTACCAGAAGGACTCCGTGACCTTCTCTGATCCGAGAGACGGAGGGTTATATTACCTCGCCACAGCCGGAGGGAATGTCTGGATGCAGAATAACCTCTATTATTGCGGGTCGGGGATCTCTTATGAGAACAGTCCAGCCATGGACAGAATCGCCGGAAGGCTGTACAACTGGAATGAGGCCGTCGAGGCTTGCCCGGAAGGCTGGCATCTCCCCTCCGACTCCGACTTCGCCGCTTTGGCGGGATCGGACGGCGAGGACTATTCAGCCGGACAGATTTTCACCGGAGCCGCCGGAAGCCTCATGTCAAACGTGACATTCAACGACCTCAGGATGTGGTCTTTCTGGCCCGAGGTTAAAATCACCAACTCGACAAAATTCGCTGCGATCCCGTTCGGCTACGCCATAGACCAGGAAGGGATCAACAGATTCACAGGGACCAACAAGTACTCCGTGTTCTGGACTTCCGACAACGACGAGGACACCGCCGTGTACCGTTACATCTACGTGGACAAGAACAACGTCTACCCCGCCAACGGAGACAAGGAGTCTTTCCGGGCGTCAGTCAGGTGTGTGAAAGATTAGGGGCTATCTCAGGTCTGTGACCACATAAGAGTCATCGAGAGTCTTTTCGTCAAAACGGAAAGACTCTTTTGTTTCAAGCCTCTCTGAGAATGACAGGTTCTTGATATTGAACTCAGAGACAGAACCGTCGTTCAGTTTGACCTCCGCCCCGACGAGATCAGTCGTCCCGCTCTTGAAGAACAACTTCAACTGGGCGATATCCATCGAGTATTTCCCTTTGCGAAGCGGTGACAGGACCGAGGCGTCCACAGCCTTGTCTTGGAATTTTGTGACCCCGAAAGACACCTCCTCGAAAGCGGAGTCGACGGAGGTTATCATAAGCGCCGGATTGGTGGCGTAGCTCTCAGCCGAGTCGTCCACATTCTCGACCAGAGCCTCCTCGGCCATCCTGTCGACAGTCCAACGGATAGAACCGTCGCACCAGACCTCGAGACCGTTCCCGTCCATCACGAAAGCGTTGTCCTGGACCTTAACGGTACCCTCCCCGGTCATCTTGGCCTTGGATTTGACCGAACGCGCGGAGAAGGAATAATCAAAAGAGACAAGCGATGAGGAGACTTTCCCGATGAAAGCCTCAAGGGTCTTGCTCTTGGCTCCGGAATACTGGCAGATGGCGATAAGGGCCGCCGCTATGATGATTGTCTTTCTCATGATAAAATCCCAGACAGCACAAGTTGTGCCAGAAGAATATCACTGGTTCCGGAAAGCCTCCAGAACCTTTTCCAACTCGTCAAGACTCCCGATCAGTACCTGACGGGGCTTCGATCCATCCTGCGGGCCGACCACACCGGCCGCCTCAAGCTGGTCCATGACACGGCCGGCCTTGGCGTAGCCCATCCCCAGACGCCTCTGGAGATCCGAGGTTGAGCCTCTCTGGTTGAGCACGATCATCTTGGCGGCCTCCTCGAAGCGCTCGTCAAGATTCTTCATGTCCACCATGCCTCCGGATCCGTCCTCGGTCGACTCCTCGACATCGGGCAGATAATAAGGGGTGTTGTAGCTCTTCTTGTACCCCTGCTGGGCCCCGATGAACTCCGTAAGCCTGTTGATCTCGTCGCTGTCGATCAGAGCGCACTGCACCCTTTCCATCTCGACTCCGGCATAGTAGAGCATGTCTCCCCTTCCGATGAGTTTCTCGGCGCCAGGAGAGTCGAGAATAGTTGAGGAATCTATTCTGGAGATAACCCTAAAAGCTATCCTAGTCGGGAAGTTGGCCTTGATCAAGCCGGTAATGACATCCACGGACGGCCTTTGGGTGGCAAGGACGATGTGGATACCGGCGGCGCGGCCTTTCTGGGCGAGACGGATGATCGAGGTCGAGATGCTTCTCGACATGGCCTTGGCGTCGCCCCCGCCTCCCACGGACATGGCCAGATCGGCGTACTCATCGACCACTGTCACGATGTACGGCAGGAACCTGTGCCCGTCTGTCGGCAACAGGTGGCGATCCTTGTATTTCTCGTTGTACTGCTTGATATTGGGGACATAAGCCCTGCTGAGAAGCTCGTAACGCTGCTCCATCTCGGTGACCAGAGACTTGAGAACCTTCTCGGCCTTGTCAGATTTCTTGACGATGGCGTTCTCGACCTCCTCCCTCTCGTCATTGGACGGCAAGACGGCGAGATAATGACGCAGCAGTCGGCTGTAATGCGAGAACTCGACCATCTTCGGGTCGATGAACACGAATTTCAACTCGGAAGGATGCTTCGAGTACAGCAGCGAGGCGACCATCGCGTTGAGCCCGACAGACTTACCCTGTTTAGTCGCGCCAGCCACGAGGAGATGAGGCGCGTCAGCGAGGTCGAACACCTTTACTTTCTGATGGATGGTATATCCGATGGCGATCGGGAGCTCGGCTTTGCTCTCCCTGAAAGCGTCATCGTTGAGAACCGCCCTCATCGGCACGATGGAGGGCCTGTCGTTGGCCACCTCGATACCGACGGAATCCGTCAGGGTCACGACTCGCACTCCCCGAGCGTGAAGATACATGCCGATGTCCTCCTGAAGTTTCTTGATCTCGGCGATCTTCACTCCAGGGGCCGGGTACACTTTATAAAGGGTCACGGTCGGGCCGACTATGGCCTTGACATCGTTGATCTGGATGCGATAGTTCTCAAGCGTCGCCCGGATCTTGTTGTTGTTCCTGGCCAGTTCCTCCTCCGAGACCTCATGGCGGCCGGACGAGTATTCCTCAAGCAGCTCAAGGGGAGGGAACTCATATTTTGGAAGCTCATCGCGGACATTAATCCTCGGAAGTTCCTCTGTCACCTTGGTGGAGAGTTCCTCGCCTTTTATGACCTCAAGGCTCCCCTCTGGAGTCCCGGGTTTCTCAACGACTTCTTCCGGTTTATCCTTGGGAATATCCGGCTTCTGTAAAACGAAGTCCCGATCTTTCGTCGAGGATGGGGAAGGGTGCTCGACCGCTATTTTGACAGTCTCAGCGGGCTCGGGAGAGACGATAGGCTCGGACACCGCCACACTCGGCACGTCAAGAGGTGGGGCCGGCCCAGCTCCAATACTATCAAGCCACAACCGGAATTTGTCGCTCGCGAAAAAAAGCCATAAGCCAAGCAACAGGAGCAAGAGGACCGCTGTGATGACACGGCCGAACAGATTCATTGACCAAGAGACGACAGTCTCACCACACTCTCCCCCGAGACCGCCCCCGAACAGATTCCCCCAACCGGCGAGGTCGGAGACATACGACAGGATAAAAGACGCCACGAGGGCTCCGGAGACAGTCAGCAGGACGGTCCTGGTCATGGAGAAATGCCAGCTGCGAAGGAGAAGACGGGCGGAAACAGCGAACAGGATCAGGATAAGCGCGAGGCTGCCAAGCCCGAACCATTCCCTGACCAACAGGTTGGCCCATCGGTACCCGAGCTTGCCGGCGATATTACCGATCTCCACGGACTGGTCGGAGACAGGGGCGGCAAGGGCGCTCTGGTCGGCCTTCCATGTGAAAAAAAAAGAGATTGTGGCGAGAAGGGTGAAAAGCGTGAACGCGGCGACCAGCAAGCCGATCGCCCTGACCAGCCTGGACTTGTCGTCCTCATCCATATTCATCCACAACCTGAGCATCCTCACTTCCTGTTCTTACGATTGTTCTTCTTGCCTCCCTTACGGTTCTGGCCGTTCATCCCCAGATTCATCCCGGGACGGGAGAAATTGGAGTCAAGGGCTATCTTTGAAAGTTCCAGTCCCTCCGGAACCTTGATCCTGTAATCTGATAGTTTCTCAATGTCAGCGAATATCGTCTCATCGGCCACGCTGTCCTTGTTCCAGATAAGATACTGCTGTCTCATGTAGATGGCGAGCGAGCGGATCATCGCCGTCTTGACCTCACCGTCCGGCTCACCCGCGATCAAGTCGATGATACTCTCAATGTTGCGCCCGTAGTGATTGGCCCTGACAGGGGTCTTGTCCAAGGGGATGATCATCGGGCGGGCGGCCTTCGCCTCGGGAAGGGGGGCCGGGTAAGGAGAGTCGATATCCAGGTCGTAACCAGCGATCATGTAAAGATGGTCCCAGAGTTTCTGCTCAAAATTCTCCTGCTGGTGCACCTGGGGATTGAGCGTCTCCATAACCTTCACGACGGCCCTGGCCTGCTCGCTCCGCTTCGCCTTGTCGGGAATCTCCTTGAGCATCTCGACCATGATGAGTATGTTGCGGCCATACTCGGGCATCCGCAACTTCTCCCTCTCAGTATTGTAGAACAGCTTTATTGAATTATCGTTCGCTTCCATCAATTCACAATTAGAGTCAATCACGCGAATATACTAATTTTTCTTCGGGAATAACAGGCTCACAACCAGCCCTGACACGAAACAGGTCACGAAACCGACTGATGAATATAGCAGCAGATGAACCGACTGGGCGCGCGTCACGAGCAACTGTACGGCGATCCCTGCCAGAAGACCGGCGACAGCCCCTGTCGAGTTCGCCCTCGGGCAAAGGAAGCCCAGCAGGAACAGTCCTCCAAGGCCACCCAGAAGGATTCCCAGGATCTTCGAGAACTCGTCCCACAAGGATTTCACGTCCCAGGTCGCCATCATCAGGGCGAACGAGATCCCGACGGCTCCTACCACCAGAGTGGCGGCTTTGGCGGTCCGTAATGAAGCCGGAGATCTCTGGATTTTTGAATGAATATCAGTCACATACGCTGTCGCCGCGGAGTTCATGGAAGCGCTGATGGTGGACATCGCCGCGGCGAAAATCCCGGCGATCACCAGGCCCAAGGCCCCTGTAGGAATATGCAGTGAGACATACCAAGGCAGGATAGCATCCGGGTCGTTGATCCCGAGACTCAACTCTGAGGGGTGAGTCTTGAAAAAGACGTAGATGGCGGTCCCGACGAAGAAGAATAACAATGTGGCCGGAACGCTCAGCAAGGCGTTGGTGTAAACGCTCTTGCGGGCCTGTTCCTCGGTGCTTGTGGTCAGATAGCGCTGGACCACTGTCTGATCGGTGCCGTACGTTGTGATATTCGTGAACACCGTGGCGATCAATACTGTCCAGACCGTTGTCTGGCGTAGATCGAACTTCAGGGAGCCAAGTGAGAATTTTCCGTCGGCGGCGGCCGTGGATACCAGGGCCGGGAAAGAACCCGGCGTGGCATGGGCGATGCTGAACACGACAGCCAGGGCGGCTCCCAACAGCACGATGACCTGGAGCGCGTCGGTCCATGCCACGGCCTCGATGCCTCCCATGTAGGTGTAAATCAGGGCCAGGACTCCCATCAGGGAGACGCAGACGAAAATGTCCATCCCAGTCACGACATTGAGCGCGATCGACGGCAACAACAGAACCACTCCCATCCGGCCGACCTGGTACAGGATGAAGGAGAGGCTGCAAAGGACCCTGACGAAGGGGCTGAACCGGCGCTCGAGATATTCATAAGCCGTTGTGACCCCGAGACTTCTGAACTTCGGGATGAAAAGAAGGGTAATAATCGGCACCACAAGGACTATCCCGAAATTGAACAGGAGGTAACTCCAGTCGGTGGCGTAAGTCTTGGCCGGGATTGACATGAATGTGATGGCGGAGAGGGTGGTCCCGAATATGCTCAGGCCAACAATCGTCCATGGGATCCTGCCTCCTCCCTTAAAATAGTCGTCCGTGTTCTTCTGACGCCTTGAGAAATAGTAGCCCATCCAGGCCAGAAGCCCGAAATAAAGTATGATGACAAGGAAGTCCGCCCAACCCATGCGCCTGTCTTTCCCGCTGATCTCACCCCGGAGAATCACAGGTGTTCGGACTCCGGGGGCCACCTCGCCACTGCAGATAATGAATGAGTCCCCATCCCTGACTGTGTTGGTCGTCACGGGAAGGACATAGCCCTCAACCGGAACGGTCAACATCGTGGAAGTAATTGTGTGATATATTCTTAAAACATTATCAGGGATAGAAGGATCCTCGCTCCTCCCGCCGACAAGCAGGATATGGTTCGTCCCGAAGGGAACGGCGCTTCCGGCCATCACCGGGAAGTCACCGGAGACAGGTCCCCACTCTTTAAGCCTGGGATTCCATGCCCAACCGTCGCGAAGGACCTGCCACGGCGAGTCCCCTTCGTAATTCCTGCCGCTGAACATGTAGAAGCAGTTGTCAAGGCCGTCGCTCTGTACCACCCCGACGGCGAAGGCCCTCGGAGGAGCGTCCGGCCAAGGCAAGGACTCGCACGCGCGGGTTCTCAGGTCAAGGGAGAGGAAGGTGTCCAACGCTTTCTGGTCAGAAGACATCGTGGAGATTCCTCCGGCCAGGAACACTTGGTTCCCTATCTTCCCGCCGGCCATGTTGGAAAGCGGGAAAGGGAGCTTTCCCCAATCCTCGACAACCGGTTTCCCGTCGGGGTCCAGACGCAGAAGCCTTATTCCCGCCAGGCACTCCTCGGCCCGACATCCCCCGATAAGGAGAAGCCCCCCGTCATGAGGAACCGTGACTCCATAGGCTGACTCTGTGCCCAAAGCGCCCGGCCAGCAACGCCAGACCGAGTCGGGACCCTGGACGTAAACATCAGGGTACCAGACCTTCGGGCCTCCTTCTGAAGGCAATCCTTTTGGGAAGTTCGCTCCTCCGGCGACCACAAGCCAGTCCCCTATCTTCCCGGAATATACTCCAGCGAGCCCGAGGTTGGCCGCCGTGTCAGAAGGGGATGGAGGAAGGATTGTAGATGTCCAGACCAGATTCTCGGACAAGGTCAGGTCACCGTCATCGGCGACCTGTGCCATTGACAAAGTCTGGGCGAGAAACGACGCCACCAGGACGGAGAAGAGAAGCCTCCCGAGCCTCATGGATCAGAAACGGTTTTTGTATTCCTCGAAAACCGTGTTCGGAAGTTCCTGAAGGAAAGCCTCATAGCGTTCTCCCTCAAGGGTGTTAAGAGGCTTGCGGCAAGGGCCGAGATCAAGTCCGGCGGCCTTCATGAAGGCCTTTCCCGAGCCGCTCCCGTATTTGTCCAGCAGGGTGATAAGGCGCGCGGCCTCGAACTGCAGCGAGGCCGCTTTCTTCCTCTCACCTGCCTCGAAAGCCTCGCGGACGGCGTGATACAGCGGGGCCATATACCCGTAGGTGCTGCCCACGAATGTCCCGCCGCCGATCGCGAGCGTCTCAAGGAACATCTCATCCCTTCCCCACATGATGTTGTACTTCCTGTCTTTATATTCAAGGCAAAGATGGAAGTCCATCATGTTCTCGTCGGTGTACTTGATCCCGGCGAAATTGGGGATCATCCCGTCGACAATTTCCAAAAGTCTGATCATCGGGAAGTAAACCTTCGTCAGGATGGGGATGTGGTAGAAATAGAACGGTAGCTCAGGGACGGCGGACGCCACCTCGGCGAGAGTGAGGGCCAGATCCTCGACCGAGGCCGGGCGCTGGTAGTACGGGGCGTTCATCGCCACCGCGTCAAGACCAACCTCCCGGGCGTGCCTGGCCAGCTCGACGCAGTCGCGGACGCTGGTCCCGCCAAGGAAACCTATGACCGAGAAACCCTCGGAACGATGTTTCGCCCACTCGGAGAACAAGGCTTTTTTCTCTTCCATAGTCAGGGAGGAACCTTCTCCGGTTGTGCCGCAGGCGAAAACACCGCTGACTCCGTTTTTCTTGTAGAATTCAGCCTGAAGAGCGACCTTGCTTAAATCAACGTCACTATGCGCGCCGAAAGCGGTGAACGGCGCGCATACTAAACCATTTATTTTCCTCATTGTTAACTACTTGCCGAAATAACGCTTCAGCAGGCCATAGAAACCGGCGCCATGACGAGCCTCGTCCTTGGCCATCTCGTGGACAGTGTCGTGGACGGCGTCATAGCCCAGTTGTTTCGCCCTGACAGCGATGGCCAGTTTGCCCTCGCAAGCTCCGGCCTCGGCCTGGTAACGCTTCTCGAGGTTTGTCTTGGTGTCCCAAACGACCTCGCCAAGAAGCTCGGCGAACTTGGACGCGTGATCGGCCTCCTCGAAGGCGTAACGCTTGAAAGCCTCGGCGATCTCGGGATATCCCTCCCTTTCGGCCTGACGGCTCATGGCCAGATACATGCCAACCTCAGAGCACTCCCCGTTGAAATGCTCCCTGAGACCCTGGACAATCTCCTCATCCTCGACTTTGCCGTCACCGATGTGATGCTCGCAGGCCCACTGGGGCTCTTCTCCCTCTTCTTTGATCTCGACAAACTTACTGGCGGGAACCTTGCACTGAGGGCAACGCTCGGGCGGGGTGTCTCCCTCATGGATATACCCGCAAACTGAACATCTGAATTTCTTCATGACAATAATGGTATTTTTACGATTAATTACTTTGGTGTTTTCACAAATATAACAAGATTTCGCTTATATTTATATGAATCTAATTTATATGGTTCCATTTCTCAAACAAGTGGCGGTTCATTACCTGGACAAGGGGGACATATCCTCCCGCCGTTTCATATTCCCGAACCGCAGGAGCCAGGTGTACTTCAAGAAATACCTTGGAGAGGCGGTAGCGGCCTCCGGGAAGCCTATTGTTGCCCCCGGGATGATGACTATCAACGACTTTTTCTACCGGGTCGGAGGGGCGAAAGCCAGCGACAGGGTAAGCCTGCTGCTGGAGCTCCACGATTGTTACAAGTCTTTGTCCGTGGCGCCGGAGCCGCTTGACGAGTTCATCTTCTGGGGCGACGTGATACTCGGGGACTTCGACGATGTGGACAAGTATCTTGTGGATCCACGGAAGATTTTCACCAACGTCAAGGAATTCAAGGAGATACAAGACTCGTTCTCTTATCTTACCGACAATCAGAGGGAGGCGCTCACGCGTTTCTCGAGGCATTTCGAGAACTCCGGCCAGGAGGTAAAGGAACGTTTCCTCCAGATCTGGAATATTCTTCTTCCTCTTTACCGCGGTTTCCGGGAAAGGCTCTCCTCCAAAGGGATGTCCTACGAGGGCATGACCTACAGGAGCCTCGCCGAGAGGCTCGGGAATGAGGCCGTGGCCGACGTCCTGGAGGGCTCGTTCGGGAAGGTCAATGAATATGTCTTCGTGGGGCTTAACGCCCTGAACGAGTGCGAGAGGAATGTTATGAGGAGAATGCGGAAAGCTGGCCTGGCCTCATTCGTCTGGGACTTTTCCGGGAATATGCTGAAAGACCCCCTCAACAACGCCTCCTTGTTCATGTACAGGAACCTGGAGGAGTTCGGTCAGGCATTCCCTCTTGAGGACGGGGAGCTCCTGACCCCTCAGATCGAGGTCATCAGCGTGCCTTCATCGACCGGGCAAGCGAAACTCCTTCCCTCGATCGTGGAGGACGAGGACTACGCCGTCGTCCTTCCGGACGAGAGCCTCCTGATCCCTGTCCTGAACTCGGTCCCCCCTCATATTCAAGACATCAACGTCACGATGGGGTATCCCATGAAAGGCAGCGCTTTCTTCGACTTCATCGGGATGGTCTCCTCGCTCCAGACCCGTCTGAGAC
Source organism: uncultured Bacteroidia bacterium (assembly GCA_902797035.1). Lineage (GTDB taxonomy): Bacteria > Bacteroidota > Bacteroidia > Bacteroidales > UBA932 > Cryptobacteroides. The sequence continues at coordinate 18,835 of CADBRH010000050.1, forward strand.
AGAAGGACGGGAAATGGTACTTCTACCATGTCCCTGTCTGGTCGATCTTCTCATCCGGACTGTTCAAGAGATTGTCCCGAGACGACGAGGCCACACAGCAGATGGTCCATAAAGTGAAGGACGGCGCCAAGTACTATATTCCCATGGAGGATCTGAACGGGACTCCCCTGCTGGACATGATATTCGATCCGGTGGTAAAGGATCCCAAATCCGCATCCGGAGAGCAGGTCGCCGCCATCGCCGGTTATCTCAAGACACTGATCAGAGGGCTCGCCTCCGAAATAGCCAGGGACGAGGATATGGCGGTCGAGACCGAGTTCGCCAAGAAGGCGTATTCCGCCATCAACCAATTGGAAGGCAACGGGTTGGAGGTGCTTCCCTCTACTTTCTTCAGGCTACTTGACCAGCTTCTCGGGCCCATGTCCGTGCCCTTCAACGGGGAGCCGCTGAAAGGGTTGCAGATCATGGGACCCCTTGAGACGAGGGCGCTGGACTTCAAAAACCTCGTGATCTTTTCCTGCAACGAGAGCGTGTTCCCCAGAAGAGGGGTCAGTTCCTCATTCATCCCCCCGGAATTGCGGAAAGGGTTCGGGCTGCCCACTTATGAGTATCAGGACGCGATCTGGGCGTATTATTTCTACCGGATGATCCAGCGAGCCGAGAAAGTGACTCTTGTCTATGACTCCCGGACGGAGGGGCTGAAAAACGGTGAGGAGAGCCGTTTCATCAAGCAGCTCGAGTACCACTACAATCTGCCGATTAAAAGAAGTCTCGTCAAAGCCTCGGCGAAGTTGGGTGAGGAGGAGACGGAGATCCCCAAGACTCGGGAACACGTAGCCAAACTCAAAGGCGCCACGCTTTCCGCCTCCGCGCTCAAGAACTATCTGGACTGCCCGGTCAAGTTCTTCTTCTCGAAGGTTGAAGGGCTGAAAGAGGAGAGCGAGGTCGCGGAGGACCTGGACTCCGGGATGATCGGCGACGTCTATCACTATACCATGCAGGCCCTTTACTTGGGCGAGGCGGCGATGAACCCGTCGTGGGACATGAGCGAGCGGGAGCGGAACGCCGCCTTCCCGGGTGCGCTGAAGGTTGTCACAAAGGAATATATCTCCTCCTGGCTGGGCCGGAAGGAAGACATTAAGAGAAGGGTCAGAAGCCTGATAATGACACAGTTACGTTCGATGGAAGTGTCAGGTAGGAATCTCGTCCTCGAGAACGTGATCGTCCAATATGTGATGAAAACCCTGCGACGCGACAAGGAGCTCCTGGAGAAGGCGGGGGTGGACTCTTTCAGGATAATAGGGCTTGAGAGGAAGTACTATGGGGAGATAGACGGCTTCAAGTTCGTGGGCTACATCGACAGGATGGACAGTGTCCTGCCTGGCGAGGTCAGGATTGTCGATTACAAGACCGGCAAGGTCGATGACAAGGATGTGGACATCAACCCCGGGAACGCGGGAAGCGTCGCCGCCGACCTCTTCGGGGAGGACAACAAGAAAAGGCGTAAAATCGCCTTCCAACTGTTCCTCTATGACTTTCTGTCATCGAGGGATCCCGAGGTCAAGGGCAAGTTCCTTGTTCATTCCATCTACCAGCCTGCCAGGTTGTTCAAGGACGAGGTTAGGAATGTGCCTGTGTGCCGGGAATTCAATGAGGACGTCATGGAACGGCTTCGCCGGTTGCTGGTGGAGCTGGCGGACGAGACTGTCCCGTGGAGACGGACAAGCGACACGGGGACTTGCGATTGGTGTGATTTCAAGAAGCTTTGCGGGAGGTAGCGGTCATGATAAAGATACTCAAGGCTTCAGCCGGATCAGGCAAGACTTACAACTTGGCGGAGACATACATAAGGCTGATTCTTTCGGACGGGGATCCGACAGCCTATCGCCACATTCTCGCCGTGACCTTCACCAACAAGGCCACGGACGAGATGAAACGACGGATTCTCAAAGAGTTGCACACCCTGTCCGTGGATCCCGGGGAGTCCCCCTACACCGAAGACTTCGTCCCTTCGATATTCCCGGACCAGGAGGCTCTTAAAAGGATGGCCGGGGAGGTTCTGTTGAGGATTCTCCATGACTACGGCGCCTTTGCCGTGAGCACGATAGACCGTTTCTTCCAGCAGACCCTGAAAGCTTTCGCGAGGGAGATCGGGCAGTTCGCCTCGTACCAGGTCGAGCTGGACAAGAACTCTCTTGTCTCCGAGACTGTGGACAGGATTCTGGACTCGGTCTCCGAGGATGATAAGCGTCTTCTTAACTGGCTCAGCGACAATATGATGGAGCAACTCGAGCAAGGCCGCAGACCAGACCTGAAGGAAGGGCTTTTAAAGATGGCCCAGCGTCTTAAGTCGGACGAGCACCGCTCCATTGTCGAGGAATATGGGATTGACGAGGAGAAGACATATTCAAAGGAGAACCTCATCAGGCTCAGGGCCAGCCTTAGGGGGGTGGCGACCGGTTTCGAGGAAGGACTCAGGGAGGCCGCCGACAAAGTCCGGGAAGCGTTCGACGAGTGTGGCCTGTCTCCCCACGACACCACAAGGGGCTTCATGGGGAACTGGCTAGACAAGATCAGGGACACCAATCCCGGCGCGGCCGAGCTATCCGTCTCTTTCCTTTCAAAAGCCGCCGATTTCGGCTCGTGGTTCAGGAAGGCGGACCAGGCGAGGTATTCGGTCCACGAGAGTGTCTTGGCCCCGCCCGCCGCTCGTCTGGCCGCGTTCTATAATGACGGGATCAAGGCCTACAACACCGCCAGGATCCTACTGGGGCAGATCGGAGACCTCGGGATCGCCTCCGAGTTGCGCTCGGAGTTCCAGAACCTTCTCAAAGAGAAGAACGTTCTGAGCATAGATGACTCGAATGTCATCCTGAGGAATATAATAGACGGGTCCGACGCGCCTTTCATCTACGAGAAACTCGGTGTCCGGTTCGAGCATTTCCTGCTTGACGAGTTCCAGGACACCTCAAGGGTACAATGGGACAATTTCAAACCTTTGATAGCGAACAGCCACTCGGAGGGGTTCGAGAACCTGCTCGTGGGCGATGTCAAACAGAGCATCTATCGCTGGAGGGGGTCAGATTGGAAAATGATGGCGAGGGACGTGGCAGACGAATTCCCGGACGCCGTCGTGGACGGCCTGAGAGGCAACTGGAGAAGCCTGCGGAACATCGTGGAGTTCAACAACGATTTCTTCGCCCATGCCGCCACGACGCTCGATAAGGCCTATGGATCAGATGGTTCCGTAATCTCTATCTCCAGCATTTACGGCAAAAGGGACGACGGGGAATTCGACCGGCAGGAGACCAAGACCGGAGACGAGGCGGAGGGTTCCCTGGAGTTCATCTATTGCGGCGGGGAGGCTCAGGACGAGTTCATCCTCGAGACAATCAACAAAGTCCTGGCGGCGGGAGCCCTTCCCGGGGACATCACCGTCCTGGTCAGGAAAAAAAAGGTAGGCTCAAAAGTCGCCTCCTTCCTCATGGAGAACGGCCTGGACGTCATCTCGGACGATTCCATGCGCCTGAAATCCTCTCCCATGGTCAGGAAATTGGTCTCTATGGTCTCGTTCGTGAACAATCCGGATGATAAGATCGGATCCTATCTCTCCAGAGAATACGGGATCGAGGCCAATGACGTGCCGTTCCATTCGCTTATTGACCTGTGCGAGCGTCTGGCGAGGCTTTTGGCCGAAGGAAAGGACAGGGACCTCTTCAGGGAGGAGACCCAGTACATCCAATCCTTCATGGATTATGTCCAGGACCATGTCAATTCTAACGGTAATTCCCTGGACGCTTTCCTCAAGGCATGGGACGAGGACGACCCGATGGTCAGCTCTCCCTCCGACATCAAGGCTGTCAGAGTCATGACGATCCACAAAGCCAAAGGTCTCGAGTTCCCTTACGTCATCCTGCCATATTCGGAGAAAGTTGAACTCTTCCGTTCCGATAACTCCTGGAATGTCCCCAAGGTTGAGGGGACTCCGCTTGAAGACATAGGGAAAGCCGCTTTCGACGTGAAGCTTTCCGCCAAAAGTGTCGGGACCCTCTTCGAGGACAACTACCGTAGAGAGTTGCTGCTGCAATACATAGACAACATCAACACCTATTATGTCGCTCTCACGAGGGCATCCGTGGGAATGACGGTCATCTCCGACATCGGTTCCGGCCCCGGCAATTCCCTCTCGGGTATCCTTCGGGATTATCTGGAGAGCGAGGGCGAGGCGAAGGGCTTCACCGTCGAGAGGAACGAGGATGAGGAATATGTGATATTCCGGAAAGGAGAACTCTACGATTTCGGCGGGCTAAAGAGAAAGGATCATGGGATGACCAGACTGGATGTCGGTTTCCCTTCCTACCCGGAGCGAGGTAGACTGAGGCTATCATCCGAATCCGCCGACTTCTTCATCGAGGAAAGAGCCGCGGCGCTTAAAGCCAGGCATAACGGGACCGTCCTGCACGACATACTCTCAAGGGTTGTAAGGCCAGGCGATCTCGAGGCCTCGGTCAAACAAGCTGTCGGCCAGGGGGATATTGAGCCGGAGCGCGGGGACGAGGTCCTGGCTCTTCTGTCTGAGAGGATTTCCGCTCACCCTGAATGGTTTCCGGTCGAAGGAGCCGAAATTCTCAATGAGACCGCTCTGTTGGATGTTGACGGGCGGGAATGGAGGCCGGACCGGGTGGTGCTTAATAACGGCTCAGTCACAGTGATCGACTACAAATTCGGGGAGAGGGAGTCCCGCTACAAGGCACAGGTCAACAAATACGCTGGAATATACAGAAGGTTAGGTTATAAGGATGTCTCCACCGCCATCTGGTATGTTATCACAGATGAGGTTGAGTGACTTTTTTGTATATTTGAGGAAACCACATTATCCGGATGGAAGATCGAGACAAGAGACTATACCCTTTCAAATTCGTAGATAAAGGATTGAAGACCTCCTGGGGCGAGGTGATCTACAAGCTGGCCGACCTCGGCTTCGTGGACTCAATGGTCGCCGACGGATGGTTTGGGGGCAACACGTTGAGCGAGATGATGGGCACGTACATGGAGAGAGTAGTCGGGGATGACGCTTTCGAGTATTACGGGCTCCAATTCCCTCTGATGGTCAAGGTTATCAAGACCGTGTCATGGCAACCGCTCCAGGTCAACGCGGGTGACAAGGACGCGGAGGAGAGATACGATTCCTATGGTAAGAAAGCGCTCTGGTATGTCCAGGAGGCGTCTGATGAAGCGAGAGCGATCCTTGGTCTCAATAGGGACATCGAGGCCGGCGAGTTCTATTCACGATGCGTGGAAGGATCGGTCAGGGAAGTCTTGAATGAGATTCTGCCTAAGGCGGGAGAGAGTTTTATCATTGAGCCGGGCACTGTCTTCGCCGCGGGGCCGGGGCTTACGATTCTCGAGATCTCAGAATGCTCGGAGCTCACTTTCAATATCCATAACTGGGGCGAGGATCTCCCTGATTCAGAGCAGCTTCTCCTCGAAGAGGCTTTTGATCTTATTAATTTCACAGGGTCCCCAGCGGCGACCGTGAGACTTGATCCCCCGGACGGCGTTGCCACTTCGGCAACCGTGGCCACCCTCAGCCACGTAAGAGGGGGGACCGCCGGCGAAGCCGGTGGTGGGGTCCGCGAAGCGGACGTTGAACGAAGTGGCAACGCCGCGGGGGGAACAACGGAAGTCGTGGCGGAATGCGAGGAATTCAAGGTCACGAGGATGGAGATTAGGGACCCGTTGAGGGTTTATAGCGAGGAGCCTGGATGTTTCGCGGTGTACCACTGTCTCTCCGGTGAGGCTGCCGTCCAGCCAGGACCGGAATCCGGCGGATTCAGTCAAGTGGCATTCAAGGCCGGACAAACCGTCCTGGTTCCCTCTGAGATCAACGACTATCTCCTCCTTCCCTCCCGATCCGGGACCATACTTTTCGAGGCTCTCGTGGAAAGACGGCTTTCCCCCGACTCTTACACTGGCTCCACCGGCACGGATGAATCTGATCCACACATAAGGAATTGGAACTGAACACCATGGCTGAATCCGACAGAATAGACAAAGTACTCTGGGCGCTGAGAATATATAAGACGCGCACAGAGGCGACCGAAGCCTGCAAAGGCGGAAAGGTCAAGATAGACGGCTCGAACACGAAGCCTTCCAGACTCGTCAAGCCCGGCGAGCTGATAAGTGTTCACAAAGGCATAATCCAGTATTCGTACAAGATTATCCAGATCCCTCCGCATCGTCTTGGGGCCAAACTTGTCCCTGAGTACGCCGAGAACCTGACTCCCCAGGCCGAGCTTGACAAACTCAGGGCTCCTGTCGAGACTTTCTTCCTCCGAAGGGACCGCGGGACCGGACGACCCACCAAAAAGGAAAGACGGGAGATGGAAGAGGCTTGGGATAAATTCGATATCGCCGCGGGGTATGATCCGGACGATGATGACAACGATGATTAACCAACCATCTAATAACTTATTATTTAATAACCTTTTTTATGAAACGAACATTAATGATCATTTCTCTCGCCCTAGCGATGGCCGGGGTCATCAGGGCGCAGGAACTCGCCAATTTCTCCAGAGGCGGCCAACGGCCGATTGTCTCTCCTGACATTCAAGGCGACAGCGTGACCTTCTCTCTCAAAGCCGATTACGCCACCGTAGTCAAACTGAGCGGCTCTTGGCTGGGCTATCGGCCTGTCGACATGACCCGCGGCGAGAACAACGTCTGGTCCGTCAAGCTTCCTCTCCCTTCTCCCGAGATCTACACCTATAATTTCGTCGTCGATGGTGTAGCCGTGAACGACCCTCAGAATGTGTTGGTCCAAAGGGACGGGACCCGCTATCTGCCGATGCTGATAGTGCCCGGCGAAAGGACAGAGAACTATGTCGAGGCCAAGACCCACGGCACCGTAAGCCATCCCTGGTACGACAGCAAGATTCTCGGCTACAGCCGCAGGCTGACCGTTTACACGCCTTACGGCTACGAGAACAGTCCCAAAAAGAAGTATCCCGTGCTTTACCTTCTTCATGGCGCCGGTGGAGACGAGGAGGCTTGGATCTCGATGGGACGAACCGCCCAGATTTTGGACAACCTTATCGAGAAGGGACTGGCTGAACCGATGATCGTGGTCATGCCCAACGGCAATCCAGGCCAGCAGGCCGCACGAACTCTGAATATCCCGGAGAAGAACATCAACTGGAGAGCGGAGGAGAATCGCAACGCCTACGTGAAAAGCCTCTGCACCGAGATTGTCCCGTTCATCGAGAAAAATTACAGGGCTATCCCGAAACCCGCCTCAAGAGCGATCGCCGGACTGTCCATGGGAGGTGGTCACACGATCTCGGCTTCCATACTCTATCCTGAGTTATTCGATTACATCTGCCCTCTGTCAGCGGCCGGGAGCGCGACTCCCGAGCAGATCACAGCGTTGAAGAACGCCGGAGTCAAACTGTATTTCCTGGCCTGCGGTGACGCTGACTTCCTGTTTGAGGGGTCCAAGACTTTGGACAAGACTCTGACTGAGCAAGGACTCGACCATGTGTTCTTCGTCTCTGACGGCGGACACACCTGGGCTAACTGGCGTCTGTATCTCAACACTTTCGCCCCGAAGCTCTTCAAATAATACCGGTCGCCTCCCTGATCCGCGATTCCGAGCGAAGCGAGTTCAGGGGGTCCGGGGGGAACGCCCCCCGGTGAATACAGGTCGCCGCC
>CADBRH010000051.1 GCA_902797035.1 uncultured Bacteroidia bacterium
AACCTTGTCCACGGATGAGGATGCCGGGGCCGCTGGTAGGCGAACCATTGGAATAGGAGACCACGACTCCCGGGACCTGGCCCTGGAGCATAGCGGTCGTCGAAGTGACAGGACGGGAGGCCAGTTTCTCGGGATTGCTGACCACACCCACGGCGGCGGACAGGTCCTTCTTCTTAGTCTGGGCACCGTAACCGAGGGCTACGGCCTCCTGGAGCATCTCCACATCCTCTGTGAGGACGATGTCGATGACCGAGCGGCCGTTCACAGGCACGTTCTGGGTCGCGTAGCCGAGGCATGAGACCTCCAGAACAGCGTTCGAGGGAACTGTGATGGAATAATTACCATTCACATCCGTGACAGCGTTAGCTCCGCCGGACAGCACGACGGCTCCAGCGATGGGGCCCACGGCGTCCTTGACGGTTCCTCTGACTGTCACGTTCTGTGCGAATGCACCAACAGTCGTCACCAAGCAAACGAGCGTGGCGAGCAGACTCAACAGTTTTTTGGAATGCATGTTTTGTTAATTAATTGGTTTGGTAAAATATAGTGTTCAATCAGTGTTATTCGATACATTACGTAGTGTAGCAAATATAGTGATTCAATTATCCTTTACGTATGCATTTTACGTATTAATACTCTCAAATCCCGCAAAAAGGGTCAAAATCAGTACCATTTGGCCACGCGTCACCATACCAGGATGGCTTTGACGGGATAATGGTCGGAGACGAAGGGAGCGCCGGGATAGGCCTGACGGATGACCTCGAACCTCTCACATCCGGAGAACCCGGAATAGAACACATAGTCTATCGGCTTGGAAGAGGTAATCTTGCCCCAGTCGTGCCAGGTGACTTCATTGTCTGTCTCGGGGGCCGTCTGGCGGGCGTCAGACATAAGCTTGCGGAGCTCGGTAAGGCAAGGGTCGTCAGGAGTGACGTTCATGTCGCCCGTGAGGATCATGGGATTGCCCTCAGGGTTCATCGCCTTGATCCTGTCCACGACAAGCAGAAGGCCATTCAGCCTGGCCTCTTTACCGACATGGTCGAGATGGGTGTTGACGAAATAGAAGTCTTTGCCGGTGACCTTATCCGTGAGCAGGGTCCAGGTGGCGGTGCGTTTGCAGGCGGCGTCCCAGCCAAATGAAGGCACTTCCGGAGTCTCCGAGAGCCAATAGGTTCCCCAGTCTTTCAACTCTACCCTTTCGGTGTCGTAGAAGACAGACATATGCTCACCCTCGTGGACACCATCCTCTCGACCAACACCCACGCATTTGTACATGAGGCACTTCTCCACGAAATAATCAAGCTGGAAATCAAGGGCTTCCTGTACACCGAACACGGCCGGGCGCTGGTCCATGATCATGGCGCATGCGGCGTCACGGCGGTTCGTCCAGACATGCTCCCCGTCATTGGCGGTGCCGTAACGGACATTGAAAGACATCACCGGAAGGGTCTCCGGAGCTTTGTTACTCTTGCAAGAGAAGGCGAGAAGAGGGAGGAGGGATAATAACACTATTCTTTTCATATTATCAATGATTAGATTCTTCACTTCGTTCAGAATGACAAATTAAAGATTCCCGCAAAGGAGGGCGGCGCCCAAGATTCCAGGATTGTCAAGGTCGGTGGCGAAAAGGTTCAGGTTCTCCACGCTCTTGGGATAAGGGAACTCCCTGATCATCCGCCACATAGGCTCACTGTAGAGGGAGAACGCCTTGGCGATGCTGCCCCCGAGGATAATCACCGAGGGATCATACGCGAACATGATCATCTGGACCAGCTTGCCCATATGTCCGCCGAACTCATCCATAACCGCTAGCGCGGAGGGATCCCCTCCCGCGGCCGCGACGGCGACATCCTTGCCGGTTGTCCCTTTGCCGACGAAGAAACGGCTGCTGCAATAGTACTCATAGTCCTTGTCGAGATAAGGGATGCTCCCTATCTCTCCCGCTCCAGCGTTCCGCCCACGGTACAGATGGCCGTCGATCACAAGAGACCCTCCCACTCCTGTGCCCAAAGTCACGCAGAAGGCTTCCTTATGGGGACCGTCCTTACCGAAACGGGTGACTCCGAGGGCGAAGCAGTTGCAGTCGTTGTCCACCTCGGCCGGAATATGGTACCTCGCCTCAAGCTTATCCTTAAGGTAAACCTCCTTCCAGGAAGGGATACCGACTACATTGTAAACTATCCCGCGGTCAGTGTCGACCACTGAGGGGACTCCTATTCCAATCCCGTCAACCTCAGGGCAAAAAAGCGCGTCGATCAGACGGTAGAGTTGTCCAAGCACCTCTTCCTCACTTCCGGAGGAAAGGCATGGCTCTGAGAGGATCCTCCCGAAAGAGCCGTCAGACAGGACTGTAGCCACCCTGACATTGGTGCCTCCAAGATCAATAGCTATTCTCATAATCGATCGTTTTTCGTCAAAGCGTGACTTTCCCGCTCTTCTCGACGCGGACGGTGGCGGTCTGCCCGTCCCCCCACGTCACCGTGAGGTCAAAGGGAACATTCGTCGTGACATTGATCACCGGCTTGTCAGACAAGGACTTGCGGGCGGCCGCCTTGAGAGAGACCACCCCCTCGGGCCCGAACGGGTAGCGGTCTATCCCGTGAGCCTCGGCCTGATGGACGTCCCACTCGATCTTCCCCTCGCTGAAATCAGACTTGACTCCGAGAACATACTCGATGAACACGGCGATCGGCGGAAGCCCCGTCCAGCCGACGAAGTCCTTGCGGGCCATGAAGCCGGGCTCGACAGACTCGGGGGAATAATACTCCCAGAAAGTGCCGGTGTCTTTCCAGACATCGAACACGTTGCCGTAATGGTTGTTGGCGATCTCCATCGCCTCTTTCCGGTAGCCCCTCTCCCAGAGGCCGCTGATCACCATATAGTTGGCGCCGGGCCAGATTCCTCCCTGCCAGTAACGCCCCTTGGGGTTGTACTTTGGATGGTCGGCGGACAGGGAAGGTACCCGGTGCGTCCTCGCGAACTCGGACTCATCAGCCAGATGGGCCACGAGGCGGTCAAGCTTGTCTTTCTCCAGCACATCGGTCTTGAGGGCCCAGAAAGCGGAGATGCCCTTTGTCGAGTTGCGTGAGCCGTCGCCATAAACATCGTACAGGAAGCCGGACTCCTCGTCCCACATGTTCTCGTTAATCCATTTCTTGAGGAACTTCATCTCGTCCTCCATCTCCTCGATCTCCTGCCAGCGCTCGATGTAGAAACCTATCTGCATCAGACAGTCGTTGACGAGGTATTGCTGGAGGTTGGTGTCCAGCCAGGTCATGTGGCCGTTGGAGAATATCTGGTTATAGCCCTCCGGGACGCGGGGCATGTTGTCCATGCCGGTGCCCCAGCCGCTGGACCAATATGTGCCGTCCTTCCAGGTGCGGTTAAGCTTCCACCACTGCGCGTAGGCCACAAGGGCAGGGAAAATCCTGTGGAGCCTGTCGATGTCCCCGAACTGCTTGTAATACAAGAGCTCCGCCCAAGGCAGAAGATCCGGCCCGGTCGAGGTCGGGTCGTAGCGCTCGAAACAGTCGGAGCCGTCGGCGCGGATCTCCCGGCAGATAAAACCGTCCTGATGCTGCTTCGCGTAGAAGTTGTCAAGGGTCCTCTGGAACGGGAAGAAACGGTAGCCGTAGCGCGCGAACATCATCATGAAAGAATCATCCCACATGAATATATTCCCGTTGTAGGCGACATCAAGATATGGAGAAACGAAACCTGAGCCCTCCTGGGGCTGGCGGATATTGCCGACAGCGATCTGCCAGGCGTGCCAGTACATCTCGATCTCTTTCTCATGGCCTTCCCATACCGGCGAGGGGAGTATCTTCCTGGCCTCGGCGAAGCTCTTGGGCTTCAGGGTCTCGGGCTTCATCGTCCGGAACGGGTTCTCCGAGACGAAGATATTCTTGACATAGGTGTTCTTGTACGGAAGGTCGTACGGACCGGATTTCAGGTCCTGGGCGAAAAGCGGCGCCGCTCCGAGAGCGAACAGCGCGATCAGTATTACTCGTCTCATTTCCTCACGATTTTTCTCATTGTCCTCGGGATCTCGATGTTGAGATATGTCCCTGTGAAATACTGTGATCCGGGGCCGTAGGCGAACACCGGCAAAGCGGAAGGGGTATGGTCATCGGAATTGTACACAGCCAGCACATGGCCCGTGGCCAGATCCCCGTCAAGGATAGTCAGTCCGCCTGTCTCATGATCTGCGGTCACAACCACCAGGGTCTCACCGTCGCTGTCAGCGAACTTGAGAGCCTCGGCGACAGCCAGGTCGAAACTCAAGGTCTCGATAATGGAGGCGGGGAGGCAGTCGGAATGCCCGGCGTAATCGATCTTGGCCCCCTCGACCATCAGGAAGAACCCCTTCTTGGACAGGGACTTAAGCTTCACGATAGACTCCCTTGTGATGTCGGCCAGGAAGCTCAGGGTCTCTTCCCTGGCGTATTGGCCCATTCTCTGGTCGGCGCAAATCACCTTTCCCGGTATCGAATTGACACTCAATGCGTCGTGGGTGTAGGAGAAGCCGTTGGCCTTGATTCCGGCCAAGAGATCGAAGCCGTCCTGGCGGGGGTCCTCGAAATAATCCGTGCCGCTTCCGGCGAGCAAGTCAAGTGATTTGTTTGTGGCCAGATAGCGGGTCACCTTCTCGGTGCTGTCTCGCTCGGCGGTGTGGGAATAGAACACCGATGGAGTCGCGTCCGCGAGATCGCCCAAGGTGACGACGCCGGTGGACTTCCCCTGGGCGTGGAAATAATCGCAGAGGGAAGGATACTCCACCGAGCCGTCCTCATTGGCTGATATGTGCCTAGTCCACGAGATCTCCCCTGTCGCGAGGGCGCTTCCACCCGAGGCGGAATCTCCGATAAAATCATCGTTCGGATTATAGAACTGGATACCCATATTCCTCATCCTCAACATAGAGAGGTCACGGCCGTTCGCGTAGGCGCCGGCGAGAATCTGGCTCAAGCCCATGCCGTCCCCGATCAGGAATATGACATTCTTGACCTTCTTTTTAGACCCGTCGCTCTTGTAGGTGGGGGTATAGACATCCACCCCCTTGCTCAACATCATCTTCTCGTTCTGGAAGCCCTGGAAATCCCGGGTGGCCTTGTCGAGCCTCTTGGTGCCGGTCACTCCCGCTTTAACCTCGCGGCGACCCATCCGGAAATTCTTATTGGTCCAGTCGCTGAAGAAGAGGGCGCACTTGGCGGGATAATCGGTGTTGAAGAAATCAACCCCGAGCTTGTAAAAGGTGAAATAGGCTGTCGTGCCCTCGGGAGCGGCCCAGAAGCGGATCGGCTTTCCAGCGGCATGAGCGTCCGCGATGGCCTTGTTCACCGCCTCTAGTTCGGAATTGATCATCCTCCCCTTCCCGTTCCAATTCTTGGCGAAACGATGGAAGTCGGTGCTTATCAGCGCTATACGCTTTAATTGATCGGGGGTATATTCAATCTTGCCATTCCTCTGGAAATCCCCGTCGAACCAAAGCCATGAGGGCCATTTGTCGAAATCCTCGGGGGCCGGCACGGAGCCGGTGATAACTATCTTGACGCCGTTCTCCGTGGTGAACACATCAGGATATTCCTCGACGAGCGCGACGACTCCGGGAAGGGACTCCCCAGTCTTGAGGTCCACCATTAGCTGGAGACGCTCTTCGCTCCCTTTCCACATCCTGCCGCCATTCTCACGGAAAACCTTGGCGATAGGCTCGATGTACATTGTCCTGAGGCTGCGGTCGGCGGTCACGTCCTCCCTGTTGTGGGCGACCAGGATCTCCCCGTCCTGAAGGAACACATCGGCCTCGATCGAGACGCATCCCTGGGAATAAGCCTCCCAGAACGGGGCCACCCTGTTATAGTCGTTGTGGGAATGCATGGCTATCGGGCGCTGCGCCAAAGCCATCATGGGAAGCGCCAGAAAAACCGTTATTATCAGTAATTTACGCATATTTGAACATTTTGTCATTCTTGTCTACTTCCGCCAAATCGCTTCCTTCGGGACAGGCATGTACCTCTTCTCCCCAGGAGCCTTCCAGGCGATGAACAGCGACTGGCCCTCGTAATCCTCGAGATAGGTGAGGCGGAACGGGTGGAGCCCCTTCATCAAAGGGATCCTCCCCGTGGCCGTGTAGGCGGCGTGCGAGCCGTCGTTATCGACGACCGGCCTGCCGTCTATCTCCAGAAGCGCGCCGTCGTCGCTGCGCACCGAGAAATACCAGATCCCGTCAGAGGGAATGTCGAGATAGCCGGTGAATATATAACCGAAATGGTCCTCGTCCGGGGCAGACTTGATGGAAGGATATTCCATGACACCGGAAGAGACCGGACGGCTGGCCCGGACATCAGCTGTGCAGGAGAACTGCCCGAGGTGATAGGAATAGCGGCAACCATGGCTTAACCCGGAGACGGTAGTCGCGGGAACCTTGATGGCGGGATAAGCGTGGACAGTCATCACAGGGCTGGAGAAAGACTCCTCCTTGTACGCCTTGGCCTTGATGAGCGCGTCACCGTCAACCTTGAAAGGAGACTCGAATAAAGGAGATTCCTCTCCCGGCTCACTCCCGTCGAGAGTATATCTTATAGAAGCGCCCTCCGTCCTGCTCTTGAGATCGACCTCGAACTCTCCCTCGTAATAACCCGGATCCCCTGTAATGTAAGGAATCGAGACCTGGTTCCCGGAAGTCAATGAATATGGCGCTCCCAGATTGTCACGGTCCGACACCGGGACCTTCGAGAGTTTGAACTCCAACGTGCCGCCCTCCATCAGTTCCTCATACCTGATGAACTGGGCATTGACCGGCCCGCCATTGAAAGTGACTGACTTGATGTAAGGATATTCAGGACGATCCGCTTTGATTATCAACGTCTTCCCGGAAGAGAGAGAGACCTCGGCCTTTTTGAACAAAGGAGCCGCGAACACGAACTCACCAGTGCCGGGGCACACAGGATAGATCCCGAGCGAGGAGAGGATATACCACGCGCTCATCTGGCCGCAATCCTCGTTGCCGCTGACGCCCTCAGGTGTCGGTGAATACATCTCATCCAACATCCGGCGAACCAGAACCTGAGACTTGGACGGCTGGCCAAGGAAGTTGTAGAGGTATGTCATGTTGTGGCTCGGCTCGTTGCCGTGGGCATATTGCCCGACAAGGCCTGTCATGTCGCTGATCTTCGTGGCAGGGTCTCTCTCATCATAGGAGAAAAGTGAGTCTAACGCCGCCGTCATAGCCTCTTCTCCGCCCATCATGCCTGTCAGTCCGGCGAAATCGTGGGGCGCGAAGAAACGGTACTGCCATGGGATACCCTCGACATAGTCCCTTGAACTTCCTATCGGGTTAAAAGATGGCATCCAACCGCCTCCGGAGTCCTTTCCCCGCATGAAACCGGTTGAAGCGTCGAAGATAGCCATGTACCTGAGTGACCTTTTGAAATACTCCTCAGCGATGTCCTGATGACCTAGGTCCGAGGCCATGGCGCCAATGCACCAATCGTCGTAAGCGAACTCCAGAGTCTTGGAGACCGCTCCCCCATTGCTGTTGGCCGGGACATACCCGTACTCGTTGTAAGAGGTGGAACACTCATCGGTATCCGACGCCTTGATCATGGCTTCCAAGGCCTTCTCGCCGTCGAACGACCGGACTCCCCTGAGCCAGGCGTCGGCTATGACCGAGACGGCGTGGTATCCTATCATGCAATCCGTGTCGGAACTCGCCAGAGGCCATTTAGGAAGCCTGCCTCCCTTGTCCGCCATGTCCATCAGGCTGTACACCATGTCCTCGACAAGAGGTATGTTAACAAGTGTCTGGAGCGGATTCCAAGAGCGGAAAGTGTCCCAGAGAGACAGGGTCGAATACATCGACCTGCCATCAGGGACCGTGGCGATCTCCTGACGGAAATCCCTGTAACGGCCGTCCACGTCGTCCAAACGGTTGGGCACCACCATCGTGTGGTAGAGCGCCGAATAGAAATTCGCCGCGGCCCTGTCGCTTCCCCCCTCGACCTTTATCGTCCCGAGGGCGGCGGACCAAGCCCCGGCGGTCTCCCGGCGTACCTCCTCGAAGTCTTTACCGGCGACCTCGGCCTCCATGTTGCGCCGGGCCCCCTCGGCATCGACCTGCGACAGTCCGACAAAAATCTCGAGGGACGAGATCCCTTCAGGGAAGGTCAACAGGACACGATCCCCTTGAAGAGCCTCGGCCAAAGTGAAGGGGACCGAGAATCTGGCGTGAAAGAAAATATACCGCTCCGGAGACCAGCCTTTCACCCGGCGTCCGCCTCTCAGCTCAGAATCCCCGACGCTCTCAAGGAATATCATGTCGGGATGTGTCTCGCCGATGTTATAGGCGGCGTCCACCAGGACATGACGCTCACCCTCACCTTTGTAAGAATACCGGTGTACTCCGGTCCGGGTGGTGGCGGTAAGTTCCACTGTCATCCCCGACTTCGGGAAATCGACCCTGTAATAACCGGGAGAGGCCTGCTCGTCCTCATGCGAGAACGGCAGGCTAGCTGGCAGATCACCCCCGATGAACGGGAGGAAAAGAAAATCGCCGAGGTCCTGGCAGCCTGTGCCGCTCAAGTGGGTATGGGAGAATCCGAGAATAGCCGAATCGCTCTGATGATAGCCTGAACTACCGTCCCAGGTCGTGTTCCTGGTGTCAGGGCTGAGCTGGACCATTCCGAAAGGCGCTGTCGCGCCGGGATAAGTATGTCCATGGAATCCGGTCCCGACAAAAGGGTCAGCCACCGATATGGGATCGGGGACGGACAGACGGGCGCATGACAGGACAGAGACAGCGACTGCTGTCATTATCAGAAGCTCGCGGATAGGTTTCAAGTCTTTCAGTGTTATTATAGCTAAAAGACAAAAATAGTTATCCGCTTTAATAAATAGTGGAATAATGCGCTATACTACACCGCAAAACACGCAAAGAGTCCAGAACAGACCACTATTCGCGTTCCTGTTTTTTGAGAGCGGCAGCGTCTTGGCGGGCCTTTTTCTTCTCGTACCGTGCCTTATACCGCTCCAATATCTTTTGCTCTTTAGCCTCACGTTTCTCCCTGGCTATCAACATTTTCCGGAGATTATCCTGTCTCTTGGCCTCGGCTTTCCCAGCCTTGCGGGCTGCTTTCTCAGCGTCCTTGGCGTCAAGGGCGGCCCATCTCGCCTCTTTTCTTGCGGTTTTCTCTTGCCTAAGGCTGTCCTGAAGGGCCTTGCGAGCCTCGCGCTCCGCCTTTTTCAAGGCCTTCTCAACCTCAGCCGGATCCACGGCCAGAGCCTTCCGCAACGAATCCATCCTCGCGGTCTTGACCGAGTCGGCGTAAGCTTTCGCGATGTCCGCGGGGTCGATCACAACGACGGAATCTTTGATGGCGAGAGAGTCCAGGCCCGCCGCCAGCGTGTCTCTCAGGATAAGGGAATCATTTACCGCGAGCGTGTCCTTGACGGTCAAAGAGTCGGTCGCCAAAGGCCCGATGTCAACTTTGACGGCCGCCAGGCTGTCCCTGGCGGCGGCTTCCGCGGCCTCCCGCTCCGCCCTTCTGGCACGCCTTAACGAGTCGGCGCTGGCAAGAGTCTTGTGGATATGTGCTATATGACCTGGGAAATACCTCTCGGTCTGGACGAAACTAGCCCTCGGGACACTCTCGTACCTCTCTCTCTCGGACTTTCTCGGGGTATACGCGACAACGTCCTCCGGGCCTTTGGGACGTCTCTCAGGTGTCCACTCGAAGCCCTTCAGGATCCTCTCGTCCTTTTTCAGCTGCACAACCGGGTAGGCGTCGCTCTTCACACCCTCGAAATAGTTGATATCGTTGATGTTGCCGTCGACGAAAGTGGCGGTGAGCATCTTCGACTCGAACTTGTTCACCGTGGCGAAGACATTGTTCTCCTCAAGGAAGAACACCCCTGAGGCGCCTCCCATGGAATCGAAACGCCTCAAAACTCCCGAGGAGTCGAAATAAGCCATCATCTCGGCGCCTTTTATCTGGTCGAAACAGAGGGAGTCCTCCTGCACGATGATGAAGGCGTTCGACATGAGGCTGGCCTTTTCCAAGGCCTGGTTTTTCAAGGCGACGGTGATGCTGTCGGCGGAATACTGCCTCCGGATCTCGTTCCATACCACCGGCTTACGGTACAGCCGGACGAGGGAGTCGAGATCCGTGTACACGAGGGAGTCGCAAACGACTTGCATGTCATCACGGAACACCTTGACGTTCCGCAGCCCGAGAAGGAAGCCGATCTTGGTCGAATCGACGATCTGGACGGAAAGCGAGTCAGAGACAGCCAATGAGTCCTTGACGGGAGGAGGGGCCGGTTCCGGCTCTCTCTCCTGAGGTGGCGCCTCCTCTTTCGGAGGCTTCTCCTCAGCCGCCTTGCTATCCTTCCCTCCGGCCTTTAGCCTGGTGGCGGCGAAGTTGGGGTCTTGCTCCTCCATCTTCTTCCGGGCCTCCTCGGCGGCGGCCTTCGCGGCCTCGTAGGCCTTGCGGCGATACTCCGTGACAGGATCGACGGAAATCTCCTTCAGGCGGGCCTCGGCGGTGGATTTCATATAATCGGGGACATCACAGGCCGGAACGGTCCAATACAACAGCTCGTCCCCGCCCACATAGACCGTGTCCTTACTCTCGCCCTGTTTGAATACCGCTATCACGGAAGGATCCCGGGTCATCCTGATCCTCGACAGAGAGTCGATGTATTGCATGTACCCCGCCACGGCGGTCACATTCCTCGTGGTGTCAAGAAGCTCCACCTCGCCGAACATCTCCGCGTTGTTGAACACACGGTCATAGACAAGGGTGTCCGACCACGCCTCCTGGTTCCTGGTCAACAGGTGGACATTCTTGTTGAATGTGAACACCTCGGAGACCCGGTCGTAGACACCCTCGTCCGAGGATAGCATGTTATCGTTTTTCCAGGCGTTCGTCCCGGACCCGAAAAGCGCCACGGAAGTCTCCGTGTTGTAATCCAAGGCGTCAGTCTTGACAAAAACGGAGTCCGTGTACATGTTCACGTTGTCAAAGAACCGGAACAGGCTAATCTTGGAGTCGTATATTCCCAGATCGCTCTCGATGATCTGGCCGTCCTTGTCCCTGAACGCGCCCCCTTGGCGGAACACCGCTATACTGTCGCTGGTATTATAGTCCAGGTTCCTTGTGCGCAGGGTGTTCTTGTCCTTGTCCTGAAGCTGTACCAGAGAGCCGCGGAACTCTGCCTGGCTGCTGCCGATGTAATATATCAGGCTGTCGCTGCTCAGAACCGTCTTGTTCTGGATTATCCGCACATCACCGTAGGCGCGGATCACGTCCGCGTCCACGTTCCAAAGCGCCGAGTCGCAAAGAAGCAGGGTGGAGTTATGCTCGAACCGGGCCTTACCTATGGCTTTCCTGAAACTATGCCCGTCCACATCCTCCTGAAGCAACCTGTCGCAACCGAGAAGGCGCACCAGGCTGTCTTTCCGCTCTTTAGTCTGCGCGTCGATGGTAAGCGGAAGCAGGAACAGAAGCAGCGAGAATATGAGTCGCCGGGGAAGCATTACTCCTCACGGAACTTCGTGGCCCAAAGAGGGCGGCGGAACTCGCAGTCCTTGAACATCGGGTCGATCACCACCTTGGTCTCACCTATCTTCTTCTCGAGGAACTCGTCGATCGCGGCCTGCTGCCTCACCATCTTCACCTCTGACTGCAGCTGGGCGAAATCGTTCTCGAAAGTGGCGGTATGGGCCGGCAATATCTTGTCGACACGGATGATCTTGTAGTTGGTCTTGCCCACGACATAGTCCTTGACCTGATCCTGGCGGCCATCATTGTCGGTGGACTCGACGGGCTGGGAGATCTCACCTTCTTTCAAGTCTTTGATGGCCTTGTAGTCCTCGGGTTTGAGCTGGTCGATCTCGAAGTAGGAAGAACCGGTGTTCGGGTCGGACATCTGACCTCCGTTGGTCCTGGTGGGAGCGTCCTCAGAATAGAAACTTGCCGCCATCTGGAAAGTCACGGCGCCGTTGAGAATCTCGGACCTTAGGCTGTCCAACGTCTTGAAAGCCTTGTCCTTATCCTCTTGGGTGTACTTTGGCTTCATCAAGATGTGACGGGCGTTGAACATGTCCCCGTTCTTCTCAATGACCTCGATGATATGGAAGCCGTCGGGGGTCTCCACGATCTGGGAAATGACTCCCGGCTTCAGGGACATGGCCGCGTCGGAGAACACCGGCCAGAAGATGGATTTGGAGGCCATCCCCAGCTCACCTCCCCTCCGGGCGCTACCAGGATCCTCGGAATACATGCGGGCGAGGGTGGCGAACTTGTCACCGTTGATGATCCTCTCGCGCAACTCGAGAAGTTTCTCCCGGACAGCCAGATCGGCCGCCTCGCGGTCTGGATAAAGGCATATCTGGCTGAGCTGGTACTTGATCGGGACTATGGGAAGGTTCTTGGTATCGACAGTGTCCATGTAAGCCTTCACGTCAAGGGGAGTCATGTCCGGAACGGTCTTCATGATCTCCATCTGCTCCTGCTGGCTCAGGCTCATGTCCTCGTACTGCTGACGCAGATCCTGACGGATACGGTACAGCGGTTTCCCGAAGTACTCCTCGAGTTTCTCCTGTCCGCCGAGATAGGTGAGCCAAGAGTCTATCCTCTGGGAAAGCATCCCGTCGACGTTGTCCTGGTTGACTGTCAGGGAGTCGATACGCGCCTGCATCAGGAACAACTTAGACTCCAGTATGCTTTCCAAGACCTCGCAACGGACATTCCTGTCCGAGCTGAGACCCTGGGCACCCCTTTCTTTCACGGTTCCCTCAATGTCGGAGATCAGGACAACCTCGTTTCCTACAACAGCCACCGACTTGTCGACGTAATTGTATTTCTGGGCGGATGCGGCCCAGCACGAGGCCAGGGCGACCATCAGGGTGAATATTGATTTCCTTGTCATTTTCTCGAATATATTTCAAATCTCTCCTTGGCCTTGGCGTCTTCTATCAAGTCTTGTTCCAAAGTGGTGAGAAGTTTATGCTTCCTGCCGCTAATGATTATATCCTTGATCCTTTCCTCGCAAAACTCCACCGGCGGGACCTCGCCGGCTTTCATCATCTCGACGATATAGGCCACGCTCAAATTGCCGGCCCCGTCGGATATCTCGATGAATTTGCCGTTCTTTCTCGAGAACACCTCCACATAGTCCTTCCCGAACTCGCCGGCGAGAGTGGCGGCGTCTATCCATGAGTCCGAGCTGTCGATGTACCGCTGCGCCGAATTAAAGGCCAGGCTATCGGCGGCGATCACGTCAGCGACATCGTCCGAAGACATCAACTTCTTGATTGTCTTCAAGTTGGGGGAATCCTCCGCGATTCTCATGAAACGCGCCTTGACGATAGGGCGCTCAAGTATGAAGTTGCTCTTGTGAGCCTCGTGATAATCGTTCACCTCCTTAGCGGAAACCGAGGTGTCAAGCCTCTCCGAGACATATCTCTGCTCGAAACGATAGCGCAGGAGGGATTGCCTGTACGCCTCCAGCTCTTTCGAGACATCCTTTTCCTCCTTGCTGAGTTTCTGCTCGGCGATGTCCTGGAAAGCCTTGTCGGTAGCCCACGAGTTAATGTAGAGGTTGGCCAGGTTGACACTGTCCTCGGGGCTTATCCCGTTGGGTATCACCTTCTCCAGATCCGAGAGGAACAGTTTGTGGTCCCCTAGTCTCGCCACCACCTCCCCGTCGTGAATAAACGACTGGACAGCCTTGCAAGACGGGAGAACCGTCAGCGAGACCGCCAGGAGAAGTGAAGTGAGACTCCGGGGCATAACCTATCTTGAATAGTTGGGGGCCTCTTTGGTGATAGTCACGTCGTGGGGATGGCTCTCAAGGAAACCGGCGTTCGTGATGCGGACGAACTTCGCCTGACGAAGCTGAGCGATGGTGCGGGCGCCGCAATAGCCCATTCCGGACCTAAGCCCGCCCACAAGCTGGTACACGACTTCGGAGACAGTGCCCTTGTAAGGGACCTGGGCGACGATTCCCTCTGGGACGAGTTTCTTGATATCCGCCTCCATGTCTTGGAAATACCTGTCCTTGGAACCCTGCTCCATAGCCTCGAGGGAGCCCATGCCCCTGTAAGACTTGAAACGGCGCCCGTTCATTATGATGGTCTCGCCCGGGGACTCCTCGGTGCCGGCCAGAAGCGATCCGGCCATGATGGTGCCTGCCCCGGCGGCCAAAGCCTTGACAATATCTCCTGAATATCTGATGCCTCCGTCGGCGATCACGGGGACACCCGTGCCCTTTAGAGCCTCGCAGGCCTCCATGACTGCTGTCAGCTGAGGAACGCCGATACCGGCGATAACCCGGGTCGTGCAGATGGAACCCGGACCGATCCCGACCTTGACAGCCTTCACTCCGGCGTCGGCGAGAGCCTTGGCGCCCTCTGCCGTGGCCACGTTACCGGCCACCACCTGGAAGTCCTTGAAAGCCTCGCAAGCCCTCCTGACCATCTTCAAGACACCCTCGGAATGACCGTGGGCGGTGTCGAGCACGACGGCGTCGGCTCCGGCGTCGATCAGCATCCCTATCCTCTCGATCGTGTCGGACTTGATACCCGCCGCGGCGGCCACCATCAGGCGGCCCTTGCTGTCCTTCGAGGCGATGGGGTTGTCCTTGATCTTCATGAGGTCCTTGTAGGTGATAAGGCCCTCGAGCTTGCCGTCCTTGTCGACGACGGGAAGCTTCTCGACCTTGCTCCTCTGGAGAATCTTTGTGGCCTCAGCGAGAGTGATGCCCTTAGGGGCTGTCACGATGTTCTCGGATGTCATCACCCCGCTGATCGGCTGGCTCATATCCTCTTGGAACCTGAGGTCCCTGTTGGTCACGATGCCGATGAGGTAGTCGTTGCCGTCAACCACAGGAATACCGCCGATATGGTGCTTGCTCATCATGGCGAGAGCGTCTCCGACAGTGGCGTCCGGGCGGATGGTGACAGGGTCGTAGATCATTCCGTTCTCAGCCCTCTTGACACGTCTGACCTGCTCGCACTGGCGCTCGATCGGCATGTTCTTATGGATGACACCGAGACCTCCGGCGCGGGCCATAGCGATCGCGAGTTCAGCCTCCGTGACAGTGTCCATCGCGGCGGACACAATAGGTGTGTGAAGTTTGATGTCGGTCGTGAAATATGACGACACGTCAACATCGCGCGGAAGTACATCGGAATGAGCCGGAACCAGCAACACGTCATCGAAGGTCAGGCCTTCGGAAATCTCTCTGTTAACGAACTTGGCCATTGTGATCAGTTTAATTTGGCAAATTTACGAAAGATCGGACAAAGTTCCAACCATTAAAGCCCTACAGGGGTCAGCCTCATGGAAGCCACTTTGGCGGAAGAGGCGTCCCCGTCGGAAAGGGAGAGTGTGAATGTGTGGACTCCGGGGCTATCTATCGTAACCCAACCGAGACGGTACCATGCGAATGCGGATGTGTTCTTGTGCATGTCGATGAGGGCTTCCTCTCCGTCGAGGAGCATATTCCACTCCAGCCTCTCGGCCCCGAGATATTCAAGATCCACGTTGTAAACCCCCGGATCCTTGAAAGCCACGCTCCATGTGAGCGAGGAACCCTCGCCGAAGCCTCCGGCCACCCATCTGGTTATCCACTCTCCGAATTTCTCGGTCCATCCGGTCCTCTCCACGACACATCCGTCAGTGGAGGCGAACTCGACAGGGACCACCGTCTCCATGACCGGATCGGCGGCCATGGTGCCGTCAATCTCCACCGGCCCGTCAAGGGTTAGTTCGATGACCGAGGCGAGAGGCTCCGGCCTCGCGGCGGGAAGCCCGATCTTAAGCCATCCGTTCTCAGACGAGACCTTTAGTCTCTTCCCGTCGAGACGGACGGACTTGACCCCGGTCTTAAGCCCAGGAACCCAAAGAACCCCGTCGGAAGGCCAGTCGAACACGACAAGCTCGATCTTGTCGTCCTGGGTCACGGCGTCTCCCCATGGTAGGGCGTGCCCCCACGGCGACGGCCCGGCCGCATAAACGGCCTCGGGGTGCCTGTGGACCCACTCGCCGGCTTTCCTGAGGGGCGCGGCGGCCATCTCGCTCACATTGCCTTTGGAGTCTGGCCCCACATTCAGCATCCAGGTGCCTCCTCTGGCGATCGTCGAGACAAGGGTGCGGACTATGAACTCAGGGCTCTTCCACTCGTTGTCATATTTCGAGAAGCCCCAACCGACCTGTGTGACGTCGATCCCTTCCCAACGTCCGTCACGGTTCCTGACCGGGACTTCCATGTCGTTCAGGGTGGCGTAATCCCCAAGGCCGTTACCCACGCGGCTGGACACGAGCGCGTTCGGCTGGTTCTTCCTCACCAGCGCCACAAGCTCCTCGGAATACTTCGCCGGCATCTCCCCTGGAGTGTCGAACCAGATCAGCTGGATATCCCCGTATTTAGTGGTGAGTTCCTCGACCTGCGGCACGCATTTCTTCCTGAAATACTCCTCGAACGAGACCTCACGGCCGGAAGCGTCGTTCTGGGGTCCTCGGCCTCCGCCGGGCTCAGTCCAATCCTGGAACTGGGAATAATAGAAACCTATCCCGAGCCCTTCCCGGTGGCACGCGTCGGCCAACTCCGCCATCAGGTCCCGCTTCAACGGGGTGGCGTCAACGATGTCGAAATCGCTGACCGCGGTGTCGAACATGGCGAACCCCTCATGGTGCTTGGCCGTGATGACGATATATCTCATCCCGGCGTCCTTGGCGAGCTTGACGATCTTGTCAGCGTCGAATCCCGAAGGGTTGAATGTGGCCGCCTCGGCCATATATTCCTCCATCGGGATGCCCGCCTGGCCGTGATTCATGATCCACTCGGCGTTACCGTAGTAGATCTTACCCTTCCAGACTCCCTCCAGTTTGGAATAGAGGCCGAAATGGATGAACATGGCGTAGTTGCCGTCCTCGAAGAGAATCTCCTGGGGCGAGCGGGTGTCAGCCTCTTTGACCGAAGGGGCCTTGGTCTGGCACGCGGTGGCCATGACAGCGAAGGCTGAAAGGATGAAAAGCAAACGTCTCATAAAATGGAAATTATTAATTATCAATATTATATAATCTTCCTTGGTAAGTGTCTCTCTCCTCGAGGCGACGGTCCAGGAGACGGAGTATCCCGTCGTTGCGGATCAGGCCCCACGGTGTCTCCCGGACGAATCTAGGCGGCACCTCCCCGGCCACTCTCTCTATGCAAAGGTCTGGACGGAGCCTCTCGAGAATGTCGATGACCAGGTCGAGATATTCATCCAGCCCGAGCCTCAGGAAATCCTCGGGATGTTCAGCGAATTCTTTCTCGATCCTGGTGCCTTTGACAATCTGGAGCTGATGGAATTTCACCGAAGTGAGCGGGAGCTCCGAGATAGCGGCGCACTGGTCAAGAAGCTTTTGTCGGGTCTCACCGGGAAGCCCCAGAATGAAGTGCGCGCCTACATCTATCCCCCTCTCCGCCGTCATCCTCACGGCCTTCCGGGCGCTTTCGAAGTCATGTCCCCTTCCTATCCTCTCCAAAGTGTTGTCATAACAAGACTCAATCCCGTACTCAACCACAATGACAGGTTTTTGTCGTGGCGGGTTGTCCACGGACTCCCTACGCTTCGCGCCCTGTCCGGGTAAATGGTCGTCCGTGGACACCTCGCCACGACCGGCAACCGCGTCAGACAGGCAATCGTCGTCTATGGACACCCCGCCACGACCGGCAACCGCAACTGTCTGGCAATAGTCGTCAATAGACACCTCGCCACAACCAGCAAACGCACCGGGGCGACAGAGGGATGCGAGATAGTCTAGTTTCGCCTCGTCCACACAGTCTGGTCGCGTGCCGATGACCAGACCGGCCACGGCGGGATGCGAGAGTGCCTCGCCATACAGGGCCCTCAAAGTCTCCAAAGGGGCGTAGGTGTTTGAATATGCCTGGAAATAAGCGAGATAACGGGTCACCTTCGGATATCGCTTCCGGTGGAATTCGATGCCCTCGTCAATTTGCTGGAGGAGGGTTTTCCCCGGAACGCTGTACCCCGGATGAAAGGCGGCGTTGTCGCAATACGAGCACCCCCCGAAACCCAGAGTCCCGTCCCTGTTCGGACAGGTGAAACCGGCGTCCAGCGTCAGCTTCTGCAACCTCTCCCCGAACAAACGCTTGTAACGGCCGGCGGACGTGTTGTATCTCTTGCCTTCAGGAAAGTCTAGCATAACCTTGCAAAACTAATTATTTGTGAATATTTTTACAAACAGGAATCCCATACCTTTCGCCATGAGAACTCTCTTTTCCGGAGCTTTGCCCTTCATCATTCTGGCCCTTCTTCCTTTCGGGGCCTCTGCCCAGCCTGACCAGGTCCGCAAGCCGGTTATCACCGACAGGGAACTCAAGACAGCGCCCACCAAGGCTGTTGTCGAGCTTTCCGCCAATTTCATGAGGGAAGAGCCCAGGTTCGGGGCCGAGCTCGGTGACCAGGCCCTTATGGGCACGGTTGTGGAAATACTTGACAGGCAAGGAGATTGGGTTAAGATCCAGTCCCCTGACCCTTATGTCGCCTGGGTGGAGGAGAGAGGTCTCGTCATGATGGATGACCGACAGCTGGCGGACTACATGGAGGCGCCGAAATACATCTGCGTGGCGGACGCCACCCACATCTACGAGGAACCGTCCGTCAAGTCCAGGATTGTCTCCGAGCTGGTTCTGGGCGACATCACCAGGATAATGTACAAGATCATCACCCACAAGAGCGGCCACCTGAAAGGCTACGACGAGGGCCGCGCGGTCCTCAAGAGGAAATTCGTCGGGGTCGTGCTGCCTTCCGGCAAAACAGGCTACGTGCCGGCCAAGGACGTGACAGTGTTCTACAAATGGGCCAAGGATAAGAAAAACCGGGCGAAGGACGAGAACGGGTTCCGGAAAGACCTTGTTGAGACCGCCGGGAGGTTCCTGGGTGTCCCCTACATGTGGGGCGGGACCTCAGTCAAGAACGTGGACTGCAGCGGACTGACACGCTCCGTGTTCTTCGCCAACGGCATCCTGCTGCCCCGCAACGCTTCCCAGCAGGGAAGGGTCGGGACCGAGTTGCCCATATTCAATTCAAACGGGGAGGTTGACTGGAGCGCTCTTCTGCCGGGCGACCTTGTCTTCTGGGGAAGGGAGGCCACCGAAAGCGCCCCGGCCAGGGCGACACATGTCGGGATGTACATCGGAGGAGGACGTTTCATCCACTCCTCTTTCATGGTCAGGATCAATTCTCTTGACCGCGGCGAGCCGGATTTCTACGACCGCGAACCTTTATGCGCCCGCAGGGTCGTCGGGCAGGAGGATGTGAGCGGCTCCGGAGTGGGGACCATCTTCCTCAGCCCTCACTACATTCCACAACAGTGACTCTTTGACGTGACCGTCAGTTCTCCGAGGCGAGCATCGCTATGACGCGGTCGATGATGGGATCGACCTTGCTGACGGGGACTATGAAATTGTTGGCCATCACCGAGAAGACCACGGCGTCGGACTTGGATCCTTCCGTGGGCTCGATGTAGCCGCTGAAGCACCGCACCCCGCCCATGGACCCGCTCTTAAGGTGCACCCGGGACTTCAACTCCGCGGGCTCTCCCTGAAGGCGGGACTCGTAATGCCTGCCCCCGGGCTGCCCCATAGTCTCGATATAGTCCCCGAACACGGGGCTGTCCATCATCGCGGACAAGAACTTGACGAGATAGTCCGGACTCACGAGATTAAACCTTGAAAGGCCGCTCCCGTCATCGATCTGTATGGCGTCGGCAGGCGCCCCTAGCTTCCTCAGAGCGTCATTCATGGCAACGACGCAAGAATCCGGCTTGGAGGAATGATGAAGCCTCCGGCCAAGAATCTTGAAAAGGGACTCGGCGTAGAAATTATCGCTTTCCAGAAGTGTCTCCCTGACAATCTTCTTCAATGTCGGGGAATATGTCATACCGAGAATCCTCAAGTCGTCCACCCTGGCTGCGTAAGGCCCGGGCTCGAACGAGTTAAGGTCAGGCCGCAGACGGCCCAGGCGGACATCCGCCACCCCCTGGTTCACGACAATCCCCCGCGCGAGGAGATACTCACGGAAATAATGGGCGCAGGTATATGCCCCGAACTTGTTGGAGAACCCCTCCATCCTGGATTTCCGGTCGATGGCGAAAGTTCCCCTCACCTCAGCGTAAGGGGCGAATTCCGAGGTGTACATGTAAAGCTCGTCACCGGTACCCGCCTTCCCTGTCCTTCCGTCAAAGTAATACTTCATCCAAGGCAGCGAGGGGTACGAGAGCATGTATGAGACAGGGGACCCGACCGTCGGGCCGGCGGTCACTTTCATGTCTATCGTGTTCTCATAGAAACACAGACCGTCAACTCCTGAGCCATAGTAGGTTCCGATGTCCTGGTAAGTCCATGTATCCCTGTCCTGGAGACCGTCGAAGTACCTGCCGTCCCCTATGACCATACCGTTGATCCTTTTGATCCCGGCCTTGTCCAGGAAGCCTTTCCACTGCCTGAAAAGATCGTTTATCGGGATCGCTATCGAGTCTTTCGAGGCTATCGTGGGGTCTCCCCCGCCGATGATGTAGAGGTCTCCCTCCAGCACCCCGTCCTTGACGACTCCGGTGTGGCCTATCCTGGTCGTGAACTTGAACTCCGGTCCAAGCTCGCTCATGGCGGCACCAGTCGTGATCAGCTTCATGTTAGACGCGGGGATCAGGCGCTTGTCATGGTTCCAGGAGGCGATCGTGTCACCTCCCTCAGTGATGGCCAGCACTCCGAAAGCGGCGTTCCGGAGAATATCGTTCCTTGAGACCGCCTCGATATATCGTTGCGCCTTACTTCTCGAGGGCGAGAGGCGGCGGGCCGGTTCCTGCGCCGGGGCGGTAATGACACACAACGCCGCGGCCGCGGCGGCAAGTAGCGATTTGACGTTTCTCATATTCACAAAATTAGCAAAAATCGCTAACTTTGGATTCCAAATCTCATTCAAGGAATATGAAAAGTTGTGTTCTTGTGTCTGGAGGCGCCGGGTTCATAGGCAGCCATGTCACCGTGGAGCTTATCGAGGCGGGGTATGACGTGATCGTGGCCGACAACATGTCCAACTGCGACTCCACTTGCTTCGAGGGCGTGAAAAAAATCACCGGGAAGGACGATATCCCGTTCATCAAGATGGACTTCCGGGATCCCGTGGCCACCGAGCTGCTGTTCGCCACGAACAAGATCGACGCCGTGATCCATTTCGCCGGCTTCAAAGCCGTCGGGGAATCGGTCGGCGAGCCGCTCAAGTACTACAAGAACAATCTCGACTCTTTCATGAATGTGATCGAGAGCGCCAGGGCCCGGGGCTGCGGGAATATTCTTTTCTCTTCGTCAGCGACCGTCTATGGCGAGCCGGACAAGCTTCCTGTCACAGAGGAGACACCGAGACAACCCGCCACATCCCCTTACGGGAACACGAAGAAAATGTGCGAGGACATCCTGCGGGACTGCGTGAAGGCGTATCCTGAGATCAAGGGGATCGCCCTGCGCTATTTCAATCCCATCGGCGCCCACCCCTCGGCGTTGATCGGAGAACTTCCCAACGGGATCCCGAACAACCTTGTGCCGTTCATCACCCAGACCGCCATCGGCAAGCGCGAGTGCCTTTCCGTCTTCGGGGACGACTACCCCACTCCGGACGGAACCTGCCAGAGGGATTTCATCGATATTGTGGATCTGGCGAAAGCCCATGTCTTCGCCGTGCGCAGGATGCTCGACGGGGAGATGAGGAAGGACTATGAGGTATTCAATATCGGCACCGGCAAGCCCCTGTCGGTCATGGAGCTGATCAAAGGCTTCGAGAAGGCCAACAACCTGAGCCTCAACTACAAGATAGCCCCAAGAAGGTACGGTGACATCACTGCGATATGGGCCGACCCCACGCTCGCCAACAACGAGCTGGGATGGAAGGCCGAAAGAAAGCTGGAGGACACCCTCGCCTCGGCGTGGGCCTGGGAGAAGCACTTGGCCGGGAAATAGATTCTTCGTTTCACTCAGAATGACATGTCATCCTGAACCCGAGACATGTCATCCTGAACCCCGCGAGCGGGTGAAGGATCTACAACCAGCCGTTGCGGAGCAGCGCCTCGGCGATCTGGACGGCGTTCGTGGCCGCCCCTTTGCGGATGTTGTCGCTGACGCACCAGAAATTGAGGCCGTATTTGACTGAAGGGTCCCTGCGGAGGCGTCCCACAAAGACATCGTCCTTGCCCAGGGAATACAGAGGCATCGGATAAACGAATCTTGAGGGATCGTCCTGGACGGTGACACCTTCGGTCTCAGACCAGATCGACCTTACCTCATCGAGGGTGAAATCTTTCTCGAACTCAAGGTTAATGGACTCCGAGTGACCTCCGAGGACCGGCACGCGGGCTGTTGTGGGGCAAACACCGATCGAATAGTCACCCAGGATTTTATGGGTCTCGTTGACCATTTTCATCTCCTCCTTGGTGTAACCGTTCTCAAGGAAATCGTCGATGTGGGGAATGATGTTCTGGTCGATGGGATAATGGTAGAACGCGGGATAATCTCCCCACACGGCCCCTTCCCTCTCGGCCTTCATCTGGTTCATGGCGGGGGTGCCGGAACCCGTGACGGATTGGTAGGTGGACACCACTATCCTCTTAATCACGTACTTCCGGTGGAGGGGAGCCAACGGGAGAAGCATCTGGATGGTGGAGCAGTTGGGGTTGGCGATAATGAGATCGTCTTTCTCAAGGACATCGGCGTTGATCTCTGGGACGACCAGTTTCTTAGTGGGGTCCATCCTCCAGCAGGAGGAGTTGTCCACCACCCTGCACCCGACCTCGGCGAATTTGGGGGCCAAATCCCGGGAGATGTCAGCCCCCGCTGAGAACAGCGCCAGGTCCGGCTTTCGGGCTATGGCCTCTTCGGCCGGGACAATCGGGTATTCCTTACCCTTGAAGGGAACCATTTTACCGACAGACCTCCCGGAGGCCACGGGAATAAACTCATCCACGGGAAAATTCCTCTCTTCGAGGACCTCGACCATCCTGGTTCCCACCAGGCCGGTCACACCAACAACGGCTACTTTCATGTTCGTTCGTTTTATACTAAAAAAGGAGGACCCTCAAGCCCTCCCTATAACTATCAATCAGGACGAGAGCTTATTACTTCTCACCCGCTTTCTTGACAACCTCGCTGAGTTTGGCGTACAACCCGTCCGTCTTCTGGATGAGTTCCTCGCGGATGGCCGCGAAATGAGCTTTCTTCCCACCTTCGGGCTTGACGTTCACTTTGTCTTTCAGGTCGTTGTAAAGGTCGACAGCCTCATCGAGCAACACGCCGAGAGCCTCATCGTCAGCCTTGGGGTTGACGGAGCTGAAAAGCGAGCAATCGTCGATAAACGCCCCGATCACATACTCGATGTCTTTCTTGATTTCCCTAAGATTCATAGTATTCTTTTTAATTGTCGATGCAAAGATAATGTTTTTTCCGATAAAACCATCCTCGAAGACATCGGTAGTCGTGACAATCCGGGGCTTCGGGCTAACATCACGACCACCGCGCGACGTCAACGCTAGAAGCGGTAAAGCGGCCAGAATGAGAAGAACTCTCTTTTCATATCCAAATAATAAGCGAAAATTGCTATTTTTAAGTAAGTTTGTGGTAAACAAACCGAGAGTTATGAAAAGAGCGCTCTATGTTCTGCTGGCGGTGACGTTTGTGTCCTGCGGCGTTGTTACAGTTGCCCCGCTGACCGGTGACGACACCTATCTCAATGAGGAAGAGGTCCCTGATTCTGTCGTGTGGCTCCCGGCGCCGCCCGCTCCGGGCTCAACCCAGTTCTTGTATGACATCTCACAATACGAGTGGGGCAAGGAGCAGAGACTGGACGCCGCCAGGGCCAACAAGGCCATCCGAGAGGCGGCCTACGAGGTGGACGACATGCTGAAGTATTTCAGCGTGCCCTTCGGCCTGGAGATTACCCCTGAAAAGACCCCGGCCATCTACAAGGTTGTGAACAAGGGGGTGCTGACCATCAGGCTGAGCGCCACGAAGCCCAAGGCGACATACATGCGGACCAGGCCTTATGTCTATTTCAACGAGCGGACACTCGTCCCGGGCGAGGAGGAAGAGTTGCGGACCAACGGGTCCTACCCCTCAGGGCACACCGTGCGGGGATGGGGGATGGCGCTCCTTCTCTGCGAGATCAATCCAGCCGCGCAGGACGCCATCTTCAAACTTGGCCACGAATGGGGCCAGAGCCGGGTGATAGCGGGGTTCCACTGGCAGAGCGACGTGGACGCCTCCAGAATCCTGGCCGCGGCCTGTTACGCCCGCCTGCACTCCTGCCAGGAATTCCTGGATGACATCGCCGCCGCCAGGAAAGAATTCAGCCGTATTCAAAAATCCTCGAAATAATCCATCATGTCAAAAAGAATACTAATCATCGCCCTTGGCCTACTTTGCGTGATGGGGGCCAAGGCGCAGACCATCGTCATCAAGTCCAGCGAGGATTATTCACCCTTCGTCTTCGGACATAACCTTGAGCACACGCGCGCCGCGGTGAACTCCGGGCTGAGCGCCCAGATGCTCCTGAACCGCAAGTTCGCGGGCAAGCCCTCGAAGAACCAGGGCGTGGCGGGCCAGTGGACCGGAATCGGCGGAAAGGTGTTCTTCCAGCAAGGCGGTCCCGCTTACACGAAGCACATCTGCCTCCCAAGCATGAGCCGCTGGAACGAGATCGGGGCGCAATACATCCAGAACCTCGAGGAAGGTCAGGTGGCCGGAATATGTCAGGGAGGGCTATTCCTTAAAGGAGGAGAGACCTATGAGCTCCGGACGGTTACCAAGGTCTCAGAGCCTTTGAAACTCAAAGTGGAACTGACTGACCGTGAAGGTAATAAGGTATATGCCTCAAAAACTCTCTCACTGGCGCCTTCGGAGGACTGGGTGGTCACCGGGTTCGATTTGACACCATCCTCCGGGGACCGCGAGGGCTCCGTCAGGTACACTTTCGACAAGAAAGCCGAGGTGGCATTCGGCGCCCTCTCGATGATGCCCAAGGACAATTTCCACGGGATGAGGCCGGACGTCGTGGCCAACCTCAAAGCCATCGGACCGAGGCTGCTTCGCTGGCCTGGAGGCAATTTCGCCGGGGAATACCGCTGGAAGGACGGGCTGCTCCCGGTGGACCAGAGGGGGCCTCTGCAGGCCGTCACCGAAATTGAGACACAGCCATATTCATTGGGATATGACTACCACGAGATCGACACCGACGACTTCATCGCGCTCTGCCGGGAGGTCGGCGCCGAGCCGATGCTCACGATTAACATCTCCTGGAACACCCCGGAGGAAAGCGCCCAGTGGGTGGAATACTGCAACGGATCCACAGACACCGAATATGGCAGGATCAGGGCGGAGCGGGGCCACAAGGAGCCTTATAACGTGAGATTTTGGTCCCTCGGCAACGAGATCGGTTACCGGCACATGGAAGGCCCCGACGGGCCCCTGGCCTATTCCGAGTTCGCCGGGAAGCACGCCGACGAGATGCTGAAGGTAACCCCCTGCCTGGAGTTCTGCTCTTCCGGCCCCTACCCCAACGACAACTGGGCCTTGAACTCGGCGGCGGTCCTGGCTGACAAAGTGGAATATATCTCCCTCCACCACTACGCCGGCGGGAGACGGAATTTCACGACTGACGAGGACGTCAGGAAGTCTTATGAGGAGATTACCGCCTCATTCAAGGGCAACGTGGACATAGCCAAGAGGATGAGGGCGAGCCTTGACGCCACAGGGAAGAGACTCCACATCTCCTTCGACGAGTGGAACCAGTGGTACTCATGGTACCGCCCCTCTTGCGTCGCCGAGGGGATCTACGCCGCCAGGACAATGCATTTCTACCTCAACGAGACGAACTCTTTGGATATCCCTATAGTCTGCTATTTCCAGCCGGTCGGGGAAGGCGCGATCCTGGTCACTCCGGAGGGGAGTACACTGACAGCCAACGGGCAGGTGTTCGCCCTTATGAAAGCCCATCAGGACGGCCGGATCTGCAAGGTCGCGGACAACGAGGACTACTCCACCGCCGCGACCATCAAGGACGGGGTCGTGACGATAACCCTCATCAACGACTCTTTCGACACCGACCGTGAGTTCGTGTTCAACCTTAAAGGGGAAGTCCTGGAAGCCAAGTTATTAAGCTCAACTGACGTTATCCCGTACACCTTCTTCGAGGAGTCCCCGCTGGAAATCCCGGCTTCAAGGAAGACTGTCCGAGCGAGCCTCCCTCCCCACAGCGTGGCGCTGGTCAGGATTAAGACTCAATAGGAATAGGTGTATAGGGAATCCGCCTTGTCGGTGTAGAGTATGCCATCGAGGTGGTCAGTCTCGTGCTGGAATATCACAGCGGTGAAGCCTTCCACAGTGTCGCGGACTGTCTGAAGTGTGGAAGGATCTTTCCACGAGACCACAATCCAGGTGTGCCTCGGGACCGAGCCTCTGAGTCCCGGGACGGAAAGGCAACCCTCCTGACCTGAGACCACTTCCCCGCCGAGAGACTCTATCCTGATGTTGGGATACACTTCGAAAGGATCTCCCTCCTTGTCGAAACGCTGGACGGCCACGATCCTGCGGGCGACGCCGACCTGCGGCCCGGCTATCCCCACGCCGTCCTCGGAAGGGTCGGTCACCGTGGTGACCATTTTAGTCGCCAGAGTCTGGAAATTGTTGCTTTTCAGATCTTTATCAGAGAAATCCCGGCTCTGCTCCCTAAGGAAAAGTGAGTCGTCCTTGTCGGCTATCGTTAGCACCCTCATCACAGGCCCTGACCCCTCGATCAACGCCTTCTCCGCCCTGGTGAGCGAAGGCCCTCCGGCTTCAGAGCAACCAAGGACAAGCGCCAGAAGCGCCATCAAAGTCAATGAATATCTCATCTGTCACCTCCCTGGAAAAGAGCCCTGACCAAGGCGGGGACATCCGCCACCTTAACAATCTCTACCCCTTTCGTCCCCTTGTCGAGGGAGGTGAAAGATGACAGGAATATTTTCTTGAAGCCGAGCCTGGCAGCCTCAGAGACCCTCCTGTCGGCCTGCGCCACGGGCCGGATCTCACCGCTCAGGCCTATCTCTCCGGCGAAGCAATAGTCCGCTGGGATCGGGAAGTCGAAATTCGACGACAGAACCGCTGCGACCACGGCCATGTCGCAAGCCGGGTCGGTTATCCTGAGCCCTCCCGCCATATTCAGGAACACGTCTTTTTGCGCGAGTTTGAAACCGGCCCTTCTTTCAAGAACCGCCAGAAGCATATTCAGACGTCTTGTGTCAAATCCGGTCGCGGAGCGCTGGGCTGTGCCGTAAACGGCCGAGCTGACAAGGGCCTGGACCTCGAACAGGAAGGGTCTGGCGCCGTCGAGCATGACGGCCACGGCAGTCCCGCTGAGTCCTTCCTCATGCATCGGGACGAGCAACTCGGACGGGTTCGCTACTTGCCTCAACCCGGTCCCTGTCATCTCGAAGACAGCGAGCTCGGAGGTCGATCCGAAGCGGTTCTTGATGCTCCTGAGGACCCTGTACGCCCCCTTGTTGTCGCCCTCGAACTGGAGCACGACATCCACGATGTGCTCGAGGATCTTCGGTCCGGCGATCGAGCCCTCCTTGGTGATATGCCCGATCAGGATGACGGGTATGCCGGTCTCTTTGGCGAACCTTAAAAGAATAGCGGCGACTTCCTTTATCTGGGAGACCGAGCCGGGAGTGGAGTCGACTGTCTCGGTGTACATGGTCTGGACAGAGTCCACTATCATCAGGTCGGGGTCTGTCGCCCTGGCTTCCGTGATAATGCTCTCGATGAGTGTCTCACTGTAAATCACGCAGTTGGAGGCGTCACCTCCCAGCCTGTCGGCCCTCATTTTGACCTGCCTCTCGCTTTCCTCGCCTGTGACGTAGAGGGTCTTGAGAGTAGGGCAACCGAGGGGGATCTGGAGCG
>CADBRH010000052.1 GCA_902797035.1 uncultured Bacteroidia bacterium
CAGGGCCTCGCTACGGACAAGCTCCTTGAAGAAATCGAGGGTCATGTCGTTCATGATGGTCACGTGGTCGGAATCCCAACGGACGGGGCGGCTGACATGGAGCATCAGCTCAGGGACGTAGAGAAGCAGTGAGGACACCTTGTCGGCCACATTCTCGGTCGGCTCGTAGTGGCCGGTGTCGAGGGTGTAGATGACGTTGCGCGTGGCGCAGTAGCCCTCAAAGAAGTCCATCGAGCCGACAGTGTAGCTCTCAAGACCGATTCCGAACAGCTTGGCCTCGACGCAGCTCTTCATGCCGGGCATGTCCTCCTTGAGGATCTCGTCTAGAGACGCGGCGAGAATCTCGCGGTACTTCTTGCGGTTGACAGTGTAGTCTTTCTGACCGTCATGGACCCAGATGTTCATGATACAGGGGTCGCCCTGGGCCTTACCCATAGCGTCGGCGATACGGCGGCAACGGATGGTGTGGTCAATCCAGAAGTCGCGGATAGCCTTGTCTGGGTTGGAGAGGGAGAGGTCCCCGCTTTTAGGGTGGGAGAAGGAGGTGGAGTTGAAATCAAGCTTGAAGCCTTTGTCCTTGGCCCAGTCGATCCAACTCTGGAAATGCTTCACCTCAACCTCGTCACGGTCGACGAACTTGCCGCCGAAGTCACCGTATATCTCATGGAGATTGACGCGGTGGTGTCCGGCGAGGAGAGTCTGGACGAACTCGAGGTCGGCGCGGACTTCCTCGATATTACGGGCGCGTCCGGGATAGTTGCCGGTGGCCTGGATGCCTCCGGTGAGCGATCCCACGCTCTCGAAGCCTCCGACATCGTCGGTCTGCCAGCAATGCAGGGAAATCTGCTGTTTCTCGAGCTGCTCGACGGCCTTGTCGGTGTCGACACCGATGGCGGCGTAGCGCTCTTTGGCGATCTCGTAAGCCTTTAGAATCTGTTTCTCGTTCATATTCGATAAAGTATTAATTGTTTGGATAATATGTCTTCGTCTCGATGGAGTTTGCGATGATGGCGCGCATCTCCCAGCGGTCTTTCACGAGGCCGGCGACCTTCGCCTGGATCATGATGTTGCCGATGGCCGTGCCTTCCACAGGGCCGGCTATGACCGGGATCCCGAGTGTGTCGGCCGTGAGCTGGCTGACCAGTTTGTTGGCGGAGCCGCCACCTATGACGTGAAGCTTGTCAAT
This sequence comes from uncultured Bacteroidia bacterium, assembly GCA_902797035.1. GTDB lineage: Bacteria > Bacteroidota > Bacteroidia > Bacteroidales > UBA932 > Cryptobacteroides. The sequence goes on from CADBRH010000052.1 coordinate 1,187, forward strand.
CGTGAAGGAGGCGAAATCCTGGAACATCGCGATGACCGCCTTGTATTTCTTGGTGAGGCTGTGATAGATGCAGCTGATCATCTCAGCGTCGTTCTCGGGGACCTTCTGTCCGGACTCGGCCAGGGCGGCCTTGATCTCGGCGTCCATGTCCTTGGGAGCGGCGAAACGGGGATCGTCCGGGTCGATCGTCGAGGGGAAGTCTATGGCCTCGCGGCCCATCGCCTCGATCTGGGCGTAATTATACACCCTACCCTCGGCGGCCCAGGTCTTGCGGCTCTGCTCGAGGAGCCACATTCCGGTGATATTCTTCAGGAACCTCGTGGTACCTTCTATTCCACCCTCGTTGGTGACGTTGTACTCGTAGGACTTCCCGTTGATAATGGGGACGGGAGACTCGATGCCCATAAGGCTCCAGGTGCCGCTGCTGAGATAGGCGAAATGCTCGTCACCTGCGGGCACGGCGGCGATCGCGGAGGCCGTGTCGTGGCCCGCGACAGCGATGACGGGGACAGGGGCGAAACCGGTCTCCTCACAAATCTCCTTCTTCAGGACCCCGACAGTCGTGCCTGGCTGTACTATGGGCCTCAGGATCTTGGGATCCACGCCTAGGCGCACCAGCAGGCTACGGTCAAAGTCCCTGGTGCGGGGATCGATAAGGCCGGAGGTGGAGGCGTCGGTGTACTCGCAGACACGCTCCCCTGTCAGCATGTAGGACAACAGGTCCGGCATGAACAGTATCTCGGCGGCCTTATGGATGGGCGACTCGGGATCCTTGTGCTGGGCATAGATCTGGAAAATGGAGTTGAAGTTCATGATCTGCGTGCCGGTGATCCCGTACAGTTCCTCCTTGGGGATGACCTTGAAAACCTCCTCCGGGATGCCGTCGGTGTAAGGGTCGCGGTAGGCGCGGGGAAGGCCGAGGATGGCCCCGTCAGGACCGACGCAGCCGAAATCGACGCCCCAGGTGTCAATGCCGATGGACTCGACCTTGACTCCCATACCCGCCACCTTCTTCAAGGCGGCCTTGAAATGATCGAAAAGGGAATAGATGTCCCAATAGTACTTCCCGTCCTTTTCCATGACGGAGTTCGGGAAACGGTATACTTCCTCGGAGGCGAGCTTGCCTCCCTCGACTGTGCCGAGGATAGCCCTTCCGCTGGTGGCTCCGAGATCGAAAGCTATGAAATTCATGATATTAATATGTGGTGATACAATAATTCAAATTTATCGAATCTGACCGGCAGTTCAGTTTAAGAATCTGACATTACTACTTGGAATATTGACTACATCAATCCATCGGCCGCATCATCCCCTCCCATGAGGAAAGCCCCAAGGTCGTCAGATAAGGGTCAAGAACCGTGGCCTCGTCCTTCGTGCCTCCGGCCTTCCAGACGTGCCACACGGGCTTCGGGGAGAACGCCGCCCAAGAGCCCTCTTCGAAGCTCCTCAGGCCTATCCTGAGCCCGAACTCGGCCTTGTTATCTGCCCAGTTGTGCCACTGGATGGCGTCGATACCGTCAAGCCTGGCGGTCTTCTTCCAAGCCCAGGCGCCTCCCGCGGCCTGCAACTCCAGGTCCCGGTCGCTGTAAGAAGGTGAGTTGGTACCCTGCTCAGATAGGAAGAGAAGCCGCTTCGTCTCGCCCTTGTAGAGATTTTCGGGAAGTTTAATCCACTTGTCGATGACCTCCAGATTCTTGAAAGTGATGTATTTGGTGTCCATATCCCAGGTGGACTGGGTGTCGTTCTTCCAGAACTCGGGCTTCGTGAGATCCTGCGGGTAGGGATGATAGGCCACTCCCCACCTGAAGTCGCCCTCGGCTTTGGAATATTCCACTGTCTTCTCCAGCATTTCCTTCGGACGGTAATTCCCGTCAGCCTGGTTCCAGTTGTGGGTGTAGGAGCCTAGGATGTAGGCGTTCTGGTCGTACTGACGGACGATGTTGTAGCAGATCCTCATCGACTTGATGTAGCGGTCCAAATACCTCATCATAGGCTGGTCGCCCATATTCGTCCACTCGGAGCCCATATCCACCTCGTTGTGCATGATCCAGTGGTGGATCCTTCCGGGGGTATCCTTGCAGTAACGTGACGCCATGAATGTCAAGGCGGCGGCGTACATGTTGAAGGACTTGGCGTCGGTCAGGTTGGGCATTGTGTAATAGCCCCCGCTGTTCTCGGGATCCTTGTAAGACGACTCGGTCTGTGTCAAGATAATAGCCGAGACAACCACTCCGGCGTCCTTGCATTTGGCCACCATCCTGTCCACCTCCGCCTTCCAGTTCCCGATGGCGTAGGGAATCCCGCCGTACACGTATTCGGCCCCCTGGCGGTCAATGATACCGTTCAGGAGGACGTTCATGGTGACGCTGCCGCAACCCATCTCCTTGCAGTCCTGGTAGTACAGGTCGATATTCCCGGCCCCAAGGCCTTTCTTGTTCCTGAGAGGGACAGCCTCGGGTGACTCGACCGGCTCCACATCGTCGGCGTAACGGGCGTGGGAGTCCAAGGTACGGTTCTCCCCTTCCACCTTGACCACGGCCCATTTGGAGAACACACGGTCGTAGTTGATACCCTCCCGTGATTTCACGACACGGTCAAGGGTGACCTTGAACGACGCGCCATCGACCGGCTCTGTGTAAGGGAAAGTCTTCATCTCGGTGACATCCTGCCAAGGGCAGATGTCAGCCAGGACAAATGTCCCTGAACCGCCCGTCTTGCCCTCAATGATGACCTTGTCCGAAGTGACCGTGACATTGTCCACGGAGGACGGGTAATCCTTGGCCAGGTAAGCGGACAGATTCTCCGCCATCTGTATCTTGGCTTGCTCATTGGCGCCGGCCTCCTCCTCCGCTTTCTTCTCATCTTCGGTCATCTCCCTGATAATGAAGTTCTTGACATACATATCTCCCTTTCCGATCTGGCCGGGGTCGAACCTGAGGCAATCGCCTTTCTTCCCCCAGCCGGCCTGACGGAACTTCGAGATGGAGGTCTTGAATGTCTTATAAGCCGACGTCGCCGGCAAAGAGCCGTATTTCGCTGAGCTGGCCTCGGATGGCGCTCCGTTCACGGCGAAGAATAACTGGAAAATGTCAACCTCGGAAGGATACTTGTACTCGAACTCAACCATCCTCATCCCGTCGCCCAGGTCGGAGCCAAGAGCAGCGGTGAATATGTACGGATCCTCGCCCGAGAGGGTCAACTTATACTCCTTGTCACCGACCTTCGACATCGTGACGTTATGGGCGTTGGCGGTCACGAAGGTGACTTCCACATCATTGGAAGCGGGCTGGGACGGGTTGTCGTCACCCGTGCCAGATCCAGGGTCCTCTCCCTGGTCGGGTTTCTGGACAATCACCTTGACCTCCTTCTCGTCTGGGCCGCAAGCCGCCAGCCCGGAAAGAAGGAGGCAAGTGATCATCAAAGCGTTGAGAATCCTCTTCATCAAAACGTGAGCTATCTCGCTGAATAGACATAGTTGAACCTTCCGAGAGGGGCGGTATCCCCGCTGACGTAGAAGTCCATAATGTCTCCCTCTTTCCGCATGTTATCGTTCCATTTGAACTCGATGTCAGCGGCTGTCCCGTCGGCGAGACCGAGGGCTTTCCGGGGTATCTTAATAACAAGACGCGTGCCTTCCTGGAAATAATCCACGCTGGCGACGGGTTCCCATATCCATTTATCCTGGACGCTCCTCTCGAGAGTGGCCTTGGTTTTCGACGGGGAGACCCTGTTCACCACGAAATCATAACCATACCAACCGGTGCCCTTGTCACGGTCCACATCTATGAAGAGGCGCATCCAGGCGGGATCGGAGCATGGGGTCATTTTCTGGTCAGTCTCCACATAGAAGTAGAGATAATCTGAATCCCTCGCCACCTTGGCCCCTACCAGGTCATTTCGGCCGGAGTCATCCTTGTAATACATGTTCCCCGCCCCGACATTGTCCCGGTGGAAAGTGTTGCCTCTATATGCGGCGAAGCACGGAGTCACATTGTCCCAGTCGGAGAAACGTTTGATATTGATGGTTTTAGGTGCGGAGACTCCTTCGGCGGGAGTCATTCCCTTGAACTTGCGGACATTGTCCACAAGCTGGAGATAGTACACGTCGCCCTTGTCTCCCCATCCGGCGTTGGGCTCAATGTCGCGGCTGCACACCCAGTTATACTGGTCCACGAAAGAGAAGGGATCACCGTTCCAACCGTCACTGGGCAGCCATTTGCCGGCGATGTACTCGTTCCAGCCGGTCACGAACACCAACTCAGGGTCGAGCTCGTAGGCCCTGTCCCACTGCTCCTCGATGTTCCATCCGTAGAGGTAGCCGTCGGGACGGGGGTCGAAACCGTTACGGATGGACCAGTTACGGCCGTAGGCGTCCTTGGTGTTGAAAGCGCCGCAATGGCCCTTCCTGTCGGGATTGGTGTTCTGCGCGACCCCGACCGTTACTTGCTCGTACCGGGTATTGCCGTCAGAGTCACTGGAGGTGACGTAGCCGTGCTGCGGATAGTTCTCCAGCCAACCCCACTGGTCGTTTCGCTCAGGATCCGGCCCGTCCACGTAGTCAGGCTGACCGGGGCGGAAGGTGAAGAACCCCGCTATCTCGCGGTCCTCCTCAGAGTCTGTCAGCAAGTCCGGATAGGCCATCAAGCAGGGTTTACCCCTCCACATGAACCAAAGGTCTTTATAACGGCCTGGCTTGAAGACATCACGGTAGAGCTGGCGTAGAGACTGGTTTGTCGCCGGCACGGGCCAGAGGTTCAGGATAAAGGAAACCTTCGGCACTTTCACGCCGTCCTTCCGGGCCTGGTCCCATGTCTCCATAAGGGCCTCATAAGACTCCTTAAAGGTGAGGGAACCGTTCGTGCAGTCGAAGAACACGGCGTCCACACCGGCGGCGGCCAGCATCTCGGCGTGTTTGCGCAGCACCCACTTGTCGGTGGTCTGGTAATATCCGAATAGTGGCTGCTCCCAATAGTAGAAGTGAGGGCCCTTTGGACCCCACGCCGGGTGATTATAGTCCTTGATGGCCTCGGGATTCTTCCTGAGGATCTCGGACACATTGTACACCGGATACTTGTCGTTGTGGTTGCTGTTGTGCCATGTCCAGTAGAAGATACCCACGAACTTGCCGTCCCTCTTGGCGGGCGCGTTGTCATAGCTCCTTACCTCTCGTCCGAGAGCGTCCGTGGCCGCCCATGAGTCAGGGTTCACCTCCTGCGCCCGGGCTGTCCAGGAAACACCCGCGGACAGGGCCAGGGCGAGAAGTATCCCGGCACGATATAATAATGTTCTCATTCTCGGGTCAGTTTATTTCTTCCAGATGAAACGGTAGTTGAAACGTCTGTTCGGAGCGGTGTCTCCGCTAACGCAGATAGAGATCGGATCGACCAGCTCGCCGGAGTTGTCGGTCCACTTGAAATCGAAGGAGGCCTTCTTCCCGCTGACACCGAGAATGTCGGGGGCGAGCGAGAGTTCCAGCTTATTGCCCTCGATAGCCACGGCCGCGAGAGCGTCAGGGACCCACTCCCCTTCCTTCCAGCGGAGAACGGTCGAGACGCCATCATTGAAGGTGGAATTGTCCACTATGATGTCGTAGCCGTACCAGCCGGTGGCGGAGTTCTGGTCCGCGTCGATCAGAAGCCGCATCCAATAGGGATCAGAGCTCGGAGTGAGCTCCTCCGCGGTCTCCACATAGAAGCAGACCGACTTGCCGTTCATGGCTACCTTGGAGGCCACAATGTCGTTGCGGCCGGAGTCATCCGTGTAATGGATGCCCGCGTAACCCTTGGAGTCGCGGTGGAAGGTGTCGCCCCTGGTGTCGCGGTAAGTGACCTTCACCTTGTCCCAGTCACCGAACGAGCCGTCGATAGATATCTTCGTGACACCCTTGTTCTCGGGGATGGGACGGACTCCCTTGTAACGGCGGATATTCTGCGCCATCTGCATGTAGTAGTTGTCCGTGTAACCTCCCTTCATGGGCTGGATGGTGCGATTGAACTCGGCGTTGTACTGGTCAACAAATATGAAAGGGTTATCCCTCCCTAGCCACTTCGCGGTGGGATTCTGATTATATTTACCTGCGGTCCACTCGTTCCAGTCATTCAGGTAGAGGAACTGGGGATCCGCGGCCAAGGCGTCCTCCCAGCGCTCCTGGAAGTATATTCCATAACCTTCGGGATTCTCGACGGTCTTCCCGAGCCAAGGGACATAGGCGGGGGCGGGCATGTCATGCTCATCAAGTTCCGGCTCACCGGTCTGTCGGGACCATGACTTCCCTACTCCCATCGGGAGGCTGGTCATGGTCACCGGATGCTGAGCGGGAGTGACGGCGCACTCCTCAACCTTGCCCTCGTGCTTGGAGGCGAGCTCCTCGGGAGTCATGTTGATTATCTTGTCGTCGGCCATGCTGTAGCCGAAGCTCCAGTTGTCCTCGGTGCCGATGTAGCGCTCGCCACCCCACTCGTAATAGCCCCACCACATGTTCCTCAGTGTGAAGAACTCTTTCACCTCATCGGAGTAATCATCTGTCTTGTAACCGCTTCCATTGGCGTCAAGATCAGGGCGGGCGTTATAGAGAAGAAGGGGCTTGCCGTCCCAGTAGAACCAGAGGTCGGAATATTTGTTCTCCTTGTAGATGCGGTCATAGATGTCCTGCACCACAGTCACGACGGGGCCGTTGTAGCACCAGAACAGGAACTGGGGAGTCTTGTTACCCTCGGCGCGCATCTTCTCCATGACGGAGAAAGTCACGTCCCACTCGTCCCAGTAGCGGACCGCGTTGGTCACATCCATGACCAGCACGTCCACTCCGGCGTCGGAGAGCATGGACATGTCCTTGCGGATCACCCACTCGTCCTGGCTGAGGAAATAACCCATCTCCGGCTCTCCCCAATGGTAGGAGCCGTACTTCCACTCGGGGTTGTCGGCCTGGTAACGCGCCTCGGGAGCCTTTGCGAGGACCTTCGTGACATCGGCCTCGTAGGGGCTCCTGACGTTGAGGAGGTTCTGGGTGTGCCATGTGATGTAGAATATTCCCACGACCCTGCGCTGACCGTCATTCTTCACCGGACCGACAGAGTCGATTTGGGGCATCGTCCTGCCCAGAGCGTCAGTGGCGACCCAGGTGTCTGAATATAAGTCCACCACGCCCGCCCCCTGAGGATCGGGATTCTGGCCCACGCACGAGAACACCGTACAAAGCGCCATCAAAACGATAGGAATAGAGAATCTCGTTTTCATTGTTCGGAGTTTGAAACATTAAAAATTGTGTCCCGCGCTTGTGGAACGGGACACAATATCAAATCCGTTGTTCACGGGCGTCCATTACTGGGGAACCGCTTGCCAACGCATGTTGCGGACGACCAGCGTGACTCCGGCGCCGTCGCCGATGTCGAAGCGGACAGTACATCCCTTCTTACCGGACCAGCCGTGAGTCTTCCAGTCATTAGTGAAGTCCTTCTTGAAGGTCTTCCACTCGCTGGTCTTGCTGAGGTTGAACGTGGTCTCACGTCCTCCGGCGGGGCCGCCGTCACCGAAGCCATTCTCGTTGCACCAGAAGAACTCGCACATGATGTTGGCGGTACACTTGTACTGGAACACGAGCATAGCGCCAGCGGCATCGTTCGGAAGACGGCACAGAGGCATCCATGAGTCACCACCGGTTGTCTCGAATGTCCACTCTGTCTCGTTCGAACGGTCATCAGCCTGGTAATAATTGAGGTTGTTGACCCAGCCGGCCTGACCGAAGTTGTCAGGATAGAGGTAATCGACATCAGGATAGACCGTAGGATCGTCATCCGGATCAGGAGCGAGCTCGGCCGCGGCCTCGTCGGCGTACGGTGAGGCGCTCTTGGCGTCGGCGCTGTAATAGGCGAGGAACTCGGCGACGTGGGCCCAGCTGCCCTCTGAGGTCACCTCGACCTTGATGTAACGGCAGACCTGCTCGTCGAAGGTCCAGAGGTGGGTGGCATAGAGGTAACTGGCGTCATACTCTTCGTCGTGGACAACGGTCCAGTTCTCGTCGTCAATGCTGACGGAGACCTTCACCCACTTCAGCGGGGAGCCGTAACCGGCATCGGTCTTACGGCGGATCACCTCGACGGCGTTGACCTTATGGGCATAGCCGAGGTCGACTATGAACCAGTGGTAAGGACCGGTGAGGTTAGTGTGCCAGTAGGTGTCCATGTTACGGTCAAGAACGTTCTTGAGCTCATAACCAGTCTGCCAGAAATCAGAGTACTCGTTGATAGCCATCCTCCCGACAGGGATCTCACCTGTCTTCGGGGTGACACTGACGACGGTCGGCTCGGAAGTCTGGCCGGCGTCATTGGCGGAGGTGACGGTGATCTGCGTGGGATCCGTGAACGCGCCGATCGAGATATGCCCGTCAGCGGCGGACTGCACGGACTTGGTGACGGTCGCGCCGGTCAGGTCCTTATAGGAGACGTTGACGGTGACCTCGCGATGGTACTCGTTGACCCAGGACACGATGGCGCCCTCGACCTCTGGCTCGACAGTGACGGTCTCAGCCACATATTTGTAGGCGTAGGAGGCGTCCTCGGCGGCTCCGGTCACAGTCTGGGAGGGACCGGCCTGGCCGTCAGCCGAGTAAGGCGTGAGGGTGAAGGTGTAAGTGTTGGTGTCATTGAAACCCTCGTAGATGTAGCGGGTATGCCCCTCTCCCTTGGTCGGGCTGACAGCGTAACGGCTGATCTTGTGCTTGACAGTCTCGCCGCCGCGCTGGAACTCGACCATGGTGTAATAATAGTCTCCGGAAGTGGGATTGTCCCAGGTGAAGACCACGGAGCCGATACGGGCGGAAGTCTCGACATTCGAGAGCGCTCCGGGGGCGGTCAACGACCCTGTCCTGGTGCCATTCTCAAGCTCGTCGCAAGCCCAAAGAAGCGAAGCCGCCGCTAAAAGTATGAGTATGTATTTTTTCATAATCATGATCATTTAAAGGATTGCGGACTACCAGCCCGGGTTCTGCCAATTGTTACCGGTGAGCTTGCTCATCTTGTTAAGCTCAGTGGTGTTGATCGGATAGAGCAAGTACTTGGTCTCGGCGGTCTGGCGGGCGTCGAAGGCGAAACGCTGGTATTCGAAGGCGCTGCCGTTCTGCGTGATACGCATTCCGGTCACCTGCTTGGCGTACTCACCGAGGACATTCCAGCGACGGAGGCTGAAGTAGCGGTCCTGCTCGAGAGCGAACTCGACGCGGCGCTCGTTGCGGTAGCGGGCCTCGAACTCATCGGCGGACAGGCCTGAAGGCAGGTCAGGCATACCGGCGCGGGCGCGGATGGCGTTCAGGGCATCGGCTGCCGACATGTTGACACCGGCGACATTCTGGTAAGGACCGGCGACCTTGGCGGCCACCTCGGCGAAGTTCATGTACACGTCGGTGAGGCGGATCATACGCAGGTAACCGTCCTGATTGGTGTTACGGTTGGATGCGTCGGACCCGAGCTTGCGCATGTAATAACCGGTCGAGGTGTAGCGGATATTGGTCGAGCTGATACCGCAGGTACCACCAACATAAGTGTTGATGTAGGTCCCGCCACGCTTGGACATGTTGTAGAATATCGAGGCGTAGAAACGAGGGTCACGACCTTCGTACGGCTTGGTCTCGTCGTATCCGGAAGCGGCGTTGATGATGGGCTTCAGGTGAGCGGCGTCGGAATAGCCGGTGATGGCGGGCTGTCCGTTGGCCATCTCGTAGGCGTCCACAAGCTCCTGCGTCGGGCAAGAGCCGGCGGTTGTCGTTCCCGCGAGCACAGGGACACCGCAGTTTGCCCACACGGCCACCTGGGTTCCGCCGTAGATCGTCTCCTTGTCAACAGCGCGAAGGTCGTTCGGGTTGGTCAGGAAATAAAGGGCATAGGCGGAATAGGTGTCGGATGACTTATCCCAGAGGGAATAGCCGTTGGCGAGGAGTTTCGACAGGGCGTCGGCCGCCACGTTGAGGGCCTGCTGCTTGTCGAACGTGCCGTTGTCGTGGAGAGGGCTGATGGCGTACATGACCGCCTCGGCCCTGATGGCCTGGGCGACAGCCTTTGTCATCATGCCCCACTGCCCGTCGCGGTAGACATAGGAGAAGTCCTCGCAGTCACCGACGGCTATAGCCTCGTCGCAGTCCTTGAGGATCTGGGTGACGACCTCAGACACAGTGGCGCGGGAGTCACCTGAGTAGTCGTGGGAAGTGCCATAGTCGGTAAGCGCGAGAGGGACACCACCGTAGCGCTTGACGAGCTGCATGTAATAGAAGGCGCGGAGGGTCTTCGCCTGGGCGGACCACGCGGCCCTCTCCTGCTCGGTCATCTTGGCAGTGGCCTCGCCGATGTTGTCGAGGAAGACATTGCACTTGCGGATGCCCTGGAACAGCGTGGTCCAAGGGTCTCCGTCAAAGTTATAAGAAGCGAAATTGCTGGCGTTCAGCGCCTGGTTGTACCAATAGTCGTACTTAGTGCCGGAGGTGATCGCCTGGGCGTCCTGGGCGTCATCGGAGAATGAGCCAGCGCGCAGGTCGAGGCCACCGATGTAGTTATAGCAGGAGTTGATATAACCACGGGTCATGTTACGATCGGCGAACACCTGACCCATATCAGTGGTTCCGTTGTCCCTCAGGTCGAGCATATCGTTGCATGCGGGAAGCGCGAAAACGGCCAACAATAAAAGAACGATATATTTTTTCATTTCTTTCATCATTTAATTGATTAGATCAGACTAGAAGGAGACATTGAAACCGATACGATACATCCGGAACACCGGGAGAGCGGTGATGTTGTTGCCTTCCACCGGCATGTCGGCCGGAAGCTTGTCAAAGCAGAACAGGTTCTGCCCGCCGAGATAGATCCTCGCCACGCCGGCTCCGATGGAGTCGCAGAAACGCTTGGGAAGCCTGTAGGCGATCTCGGCGTTCTTCAGACGGATGAACGAGGAGTTCCTGTAGAAGTAGTCACTGGCCTGGGTGTTGGTCGTGGAAGCGGTGGAAAGAGCCGGGAAATCGATCGGCTCACCGTTCAACCACCTCTCAGCGGTCCAGGCGTTCCTCATGCTCTCAGTGTAGAAACCGTCACGGAGAGAATTGTAGCTGTAGAGATAGGAGTAGTTCCTGTAGTAGTCAGCCACACCCTGGAAGAGAGCGGAGACCTCGAAGGACTTCCATGAGAATCCAAGGTCGATGCCGAAGGAATAGCGAGGGAGCCAGCCCTTGGCGAGAGGAGCCTGGTCCTTCTCGTCGATGACACCGTCCTTGTTCAGATCCTGATACTTGATGTCTCCCAGACGAGGGGTACCGAAGGAGTACTTGGCGTGGCTGTCAATCTCGTCCTGGAAATTGAACAGGCCGTTGCCGTTGCTCCAGTCGACAAGGTAGCCCCAGGCCTGACCGTTGGGATAGCCCTCCTGACGGAGACGATAGACATAGTCCTCGTCCCTTTCGGACTCACCCACGCTGATGACCTTGTTCTGGTTGTAAGAGAGGTGACCGTTGATATGGACAGCCCAATCCTCGTTGAAGCGCTTGTTGTAACCGACCTGGAGTTCCCAACCCTTGTTCTCGCTCTCACCGATGTTGAGGACGGGGAAGGAGCCCAGAGGAATACCCTGGTAGGCGGGAGTAAGGGCGGTTGACCTGACAAGACCATTGTTCAACCTCTCCTTGAAGATGTCGAAGCTGACGCTGAACTGGTTGCCCAGACCGAGGTCGATACCGACATTGGCCTTGGCGATCTTCTCAGGCTCGAGGGCGGCGTTGCCGTAGACGGACTCGTTGGTGTAGTACCTGTGCCAAGGAATGTTACCGCCTTGCTGTGACCTGACCTGATCCTTGTAGGAGTAACGGTCGTAACCGGTCGCGTCGTTGCCGGTAATGGCGTAGGACGCGCGGATCTTGAAGAGGGACAGCCAGGAGGCGTTATCCTTGATAAAGGGCTCGTTGGAGGCGATCCAGGCGGCGCTGACACCGGGGGTCCAGAGGAAACGGGTGGCTCTCGGGAAGTAATCCGAGGCGGAGTATCCTGTGACCAGGTGCAGGGCGTAGCGATGGTCGTAGTTATAGAGGACATCCACGCCGGTGTAGATACGACGGTAGTCGTAAGCGGCGGCGTAGTTGCCGGTCTGATCGATGAAGCTCTGGTACAGGCCGTAGGCGTTGGCGGAAACATGGTGCTTGTCAAAGTCACGGGTGTAACCGGCCTCTCCCTTGTAGGACATGTAGCCGTACAGGGCGGTTCCCTTGCCATAGCTGAGGGTACCGTTGATCGTGGTGCCGAGCTGGGTGAAGCTCAACTTGGACCAATCGTCGTCGCGGTAAACCCTCTTGTAGCTCTGGAGGGTGGACTGGTTGGCGGTGATGTAGGAGAGGTAACCGACACTGGCCTTGGCCCACAGACCGGGAGTGATCATGCTCAGGTCGAACTGGAGACCTCCCTGGCCGTAGATGTTCGTGTTGGTGGTGTTGGAATATCCGCTCCTGTTCAGGAGTCCGTAAGGGCTCTCAACCATGTTGACGGTGGAGATCACATCCCCGGCGGGCTGAAGGATGGTCTCGCCGTCGGAACCCAAGATCTCGGGAGTGACGGGGCCATAGACTGTCGGAGGCATGAAGGCCATATATTCATATATGGTGTTGTTGTAGGCCGTGTTCCCGTTGGGAGTGTGAGCCTTGACGACAGAACCCGCGAGATTCATGAAAAGACCGATCCAGCGGTTGACCATGACGTCGATGTTGGAGCGGAAGTTCATGCGGACCTTCTCGTTGTCGGACTTGTACTTCTCCGAGTCACCGTTCCAGAAGGAACCCTGATGGATGAAGTTCATGGTCGTGAAATACTGCACGCGCTCGCCGCCGCCTGTGGCGTCGAGGGAGACCCTCTGAAGGTTGGAGGCCTTCTTCATGAGCAGGTCAGCCCAGTTGGTGTTGGGATAGTAATCTGTGTTGGCTCCCTTCTTGAAGTTGTCGAGAGCCTGCTCTGAGAAGAAGACATTCTTGCCGCGGCCATCGTTGAACGCGGCCTGGTTGCGCATCGTGGCGTACTCGTAGGAGTCGAACTGATGCATCACGTCGACCGGCTGCTCGACAGTGTTGGAGATATTCACGCCGACCTTGAGCTTGCCGGGGGCTCCCCTCTTGGTGTTGATCACGAGGAGACCGTTGGCGCCGCGCAAACCGTAGATCGCCTGGGAGGCGCCGTCTTTCAGAACTGAGATCGACTCGACCTCCTCGGGGGAGATACGGTAAAGAATGTCGTGGGAATAGTTGTCGTAGAGTATCCCGTCGATCACTATACCGGCGGACCCGTCACGGATCGAGTGGATACCGCGGACAAACATCGACAGCTCCTCGTAAGTGGGCTCGAAAGTGCTCTCGATCGTCGTGAAACCTGAGAGACGGCCCGAGAGAGTCTGCTGCAGACGGGTGTTGAGAGATTTGCCGAGTGTCGTCCCTGACACCGTCGACACGGCGTCGGAAAGATCCTCACGGTAAACCTTGGAATAACCCAGGTTGATAACCTCGGCGAGATCGTGACCGTCATCCTCGAGGACAACCTGCATATCAGGCGACGCTTTGATCGTCTGTTTCTTGAAACCGACGAGCGCGAAGGTAAGCTCATCGGAGCTACTCGCGGTGGCCGTGTACTGGCCGTTCTTGTCAGTGATGTACAAGGCTTTGCCATTAGTGGAGACGATCACGCCTGGAATGGGGTTCCCGTAAACATCCTTAACGGTCCCCGACACAGTGAGATCATTCTGCGCGCTGGCGAAAGCACTGCCAAGAAGCATCAACGCGGCGGCTATGATTATATGCTTTTTCATCATATCTGATCAATTAATAAGGTTAGGGGGAACTACTACCAACCGGGGTTCTGCCAATTCTCACCGGTGACGGCGAGCATGTTGTTGACTTCGGAAAGCGGAATCGCGACCTTCAGGTACTTGTTGGTGTAGCACTGACGCTCCTTGATAAGGTGGCGGTCGTAGGTGTAACCGGTCACATTACCGGCCGCGTCGACGTGGCAGGTGATGTAAGCGGCGGTCACCCAGTGGTCAGTGGCCGAAAGGTCTCCGTCGGGCCTGCTCCAGCGGCGGACGTCGAAGTAGCGGTTGCCCTCGAGAGCGAACTCGACGCGGCGCTCGTTGCGGATCCTCTGGCGGAGGCTCTCACCTGTGACGCTGGCGGGAATCTCGGGCATGCCGACACGGGCGCGGACACGGTTGGTGGCCTGACGGGCCTCATCCTCGTGGCCAGCCTCGAGAGCGGCCTCGGCGAAGTTGAGGATAATCTCGGCCAGACGGTAGTCCTTGTGGTCAGCGCCGGAAAGGGTCAGCGAGAGGTGATCGGAGTTCGGGTGCGCGAACTTGCGCTCGAAGTAACCTGTACGGGTGGCGGTACGGCCGGTAAGGGCCCATCCCATCAAACCTTCAGGCTCCTCGTGGATTTTTCCTCCCTGCTCCCAACGGGCCCAGGTGGCGATGGTACGCGCGCCACGCCATCCGGCGTCCTGTCCCTTGTTCTCGAAGGAGTTCGCCGCGGAGGCGCTACCCCAAGAGCAGAAACGCTTGGAGCCAGTGTAATAAATCGTGGCGTAGAAGCGAGGGTCGCGGTTGGCGTAAGGGTTGTTCGGATCGTAGAGGGTGTTGGCCGTGTTGTAGTTCGGATCCAGATGGTACTCGTCGTTGTACGGCTTGGAGAGGTCAAGGACAGGCTGTCCGTCGGTGGTCTCGTAAGCGTCGACAAGCTCCTGGGTCGGGCAGGTCCCGGTCTTGTAACCGCAGATGGCCCCGATACAGTCGACGTTGGCCACATCCCACGCCCCGTTGGTGAGCTGGAAGATGGTCTCCATGTCGGCGGGAGACTCGGTATAGACCTGGGAGTTGTTGAAGTACTCGTTGTAGATCTGGGCGTACTGGTTAGGGAGGCAGACAGTCTGCTCATCCTGCCAGGCCGCGTAGTTCAGCGAGTTGTAGAGCTTGAAGCCATGGGACTCGAGCTCGGAAAGAGCCTGCTTGTTGATAGTGTAAGCCTCGTTCCAGTAGTTGTTTCCCTCGTTATAGAGAGGGCTGGCGGCGAAGAGGCTCATGCGGGACTTGATGGCCCACGCGAGAGCCTTGCACATACGGCGCTTCTCACCGGAGGAAGTGATTCTCCAAGGCAGCTCGGCGCAGGCGATGGCGGCGTCGCACTCCTTGATGATGAACTGGACGACCTCGTAGTAGCTGGCCCTTGTCACCTCAGAGAAGTCATCGGTGTAGGTGTAAGGAGCGTCGATGATCGGAAGGCCGCATCCGAACCACATGAGCAGCTCTGAATAATAGTACGCGCGGAGGAGCCTCGCCTCAGCGATCCAGCGGTTGTACTCGGAAGAGCTTCCTACCACCGCGGGATCGGCGTTGGCGATGAACATCGCGCAATCGCGGATGCTTTTGAAATATTTTGTCCAGTAATTGTTCTCGACAGTTCCCGTGACACTCCAGACAGGATGGCTGGAAGCGGAGGCGTTACCGTTGTAAAGCAGAGCGGAACCCGCCCAGTTCACGTCAAGGTCATCGCCGTCCCAAGAGTCGTCACACCAGTTGACCGGGCCTCTCGTCCAGAAGAAGTATTGCAGCGACTTCGTCGGGAGGTTGGAATAACAGGTGTTCATGTAAGCCATGGTCTTGTCATAGTCGCCCCACACTTCTTCAAGGGAAATCTTGCCGTCAGGAGCCTGGTCCAGGTACTTGCCGCAAGAGACAGCGCACAATGAGAGAGTGACGGCCGCGACTACAATGTATATCAATTTTTTCATATTCATCTCCATTTTAGAAGTTGATGTTGAAGCCGAGCATCACATTCTTGGTGATCGGGTAGCCGATCGGGTCATCCATCTCAGGATCGAGGTGGTTGGAGAATGTGTTGTTGCAAATATAGAAGAGGTTCTGGCCGGAAACGTAAACGCGCAGCCCCTTCACGCCGACATTGCCGAAGAGCTTGGCGGGCAGGTTGTAGCCCAGCTCGACGTTCTTCAAACGGAGCAAGCTCCTGCTCTGGATGAAGAAGTCATTGGAGCGGTGGCTGGTGGAAGCCTCGGTGGCGAGGGCGGGATAAGTGATCTTCTCGCCGGCCTTCCAGCGCTCCTCAGTCCAAGCGTGCTTGTGATAGTCGTAGAAGTTACCCTGGTAAATGAACTCCTTGACGTTCTGGGCGATTCCATTGTAGTTCCTGGAATAGCGCCCCAGACCGGAGAACAGGATGTTGAAGTCAAAATTCTTCAGATTGAGACCGAGGTTGATACCGTAGGTCAGACCAGGGATTGAGGTGGAGTATCCGATCGGGGAGACATCCTTGTCGTCGATGACACCGTCGCCGGTGACATCCTTGTACACGAAGTCACCGACCCTGGGGACACCGGAGCCGTACTTGGTGTGGGCGAGGAACGAGTTGATCTCCTCCTGGGATGTGAAGTAACCCTTGCC
This sequence comes from uncultured Bacteroidia bacterium, assembly GCA_902797035.1. Classification (GTDB taxonomy): domain Bacteria; phylum Bacteroidota; class Bacteroidia; order Bacteroidales; family UBA932; genus Cryptobacteroides. The sequence goes on from CADBRH010000052.1 coordinate 17,639, forward strand.
GGGGGAATCCCAGTCGATGAGATAACCCCAGGCCTGGCCGATGCGGAAGCCCTCGGTGGTATAGCGGTAGGCGTAGTCCTCACCCTTCTGGACCTCGTCGATCTCTATGACCTTGTTGTCGTTGAAGCCGAGGTTACCGCTGAGGTTGAAGGCGAAGCCGTTTTTGAAGTCATGGCTGTACTTGAGCTCGACCTCGAAACCGTGGTTCTCGACAACTCCCATGTTGACCTTAGGGATGTTGGAAAGAGGAAGACCCTGGAATGAAGGGATAGTCTTGCGTTCGATAAGGATCTGGTCGCGGTTCTCGGTGAAGTAGTCGAAGTTGACCCTTAAGTCCTCGAAGAGACCGATCTCGATACCGAGGTTCATCTTCCTCGCGAGCTCCCACTTGAGCTCCTTGTTACCAAGCAGGCCCTCGGAGATCGTTCTGCCGCCGAGACCGGCGACGTCACGGTCAGTGTTGCCTCCGACGGAGATGTTGTCCTGATAAAGGAAGCGGTTGCCGCCCATGGAGTCGTTACCGACAAGCCCGTATGAGGCGCGCAGCTTCAACCATGTCAGGAAGTTGCTGTCTTTCAGGAAGGATTCGTTCGAGACGATCCAACCGAGGGAGGCCGACGGGAAGAAACCGAAGCGGTTGGCCGGGGCGAACTGCTCGGATCCGTTGTAACCCATGTTGACCTCGGCGAGGTAGCGGTCGTCGTAGCCGTAGGTGATACGGGCGGCGGTACCGATAAGGTTGTAAGGTATGGCGGCGCCTGAGGTCTCCCAGTAACGGCGGTAGCCGGTCACCATGGCGCCCACGTCGTGCTTTCCGAACTTGCGGGCGTAGTTGAGGGAGGCCTGGCCGTAAATCACGTAGTTGGAGTTACGGGAATGGGCGAGAGTCAGAGGCGAGGGGTTCTGCGAGTGGAGACCGTAGCTCATCGTGTCGTTCGCGTAATCCACGTACGGGAGATAGAGCTGGAGTAGGCGGTTCCCCTGCAGCACACCGATGTTGTAAGTATCGTATGAGACCGAGCCGTTGATCGAGAGCCCCTTTGTGATGAGGGAGCTCAAGTCGTAGTTCACCGCCAAATTGGAGTTAAGGTTCTTCTTGGTGTCCGTCTGGAATCCCTTGAAGTTGATACACTCGTATGCGGTACGGTCGATCCAGTTGTACATGACAGGCTCTCCCACTGGGATACCGTCCTTCTCGGCAAACTCGGCGATGGTGACAGGCCCGACGAAAATCGGGGCGATACATGTGGCCTGATAAATAAGGTCACGCATCATCCAGTTCTCGTCGCCTCCGTAAAGGCTGGAGGTAGGCATGTTGATGTCCTCGGAATAGGAGGCGAGGTTCAGCGAGACCGTCAAGTCCCTGGTGAGATGGAAGTCAAGGTTGGAACGGAGACTGAAGCGGTTCATGTAAGCCTGCGGATTGTAACCCAGCTGCTCCTTGGGGAGGGTCTTGAGGTTACCGTCCTGGTGGATGTAACCGAGGCTGAGGAAGTAGTTCACCATGTCAGTACCGCCAGTGATGTTAGCGTTGAAACGGGACTGGGGGGTAAACTGCTTGAATGACATCCTGTAGTAGTCGTTGTCGCAATAAAGATACTCGCGCATTGTCTTGAGCTCCTGGTAGTTCGGCTCGTTCCCAGAGAGTCCGAAGAGAGGGTTCTTGAACTTGGCGATGACCTCGTCGCTGTAAGGGACAGCCTTGCCGTCGTTGCGGAAAGCCTCATTGCGCATCTCGAGAAACTCCCAAGAGTGGAGCCGGTCTGGCTGCACGGTGAAACTCGACATCGACTGGTCGAAGGTGATATTCAGGTTCGGCTTGCCCTTCTGGCCGCGGCGTGTCTGGATAAGGATCACACCGTTGGCGCCGCGCACACCGTAAAGTCCGGTGGCGGAGGCGTCCTTCAGGACAGAGATGCTCTCGACCTCATTCATGTCAAGCGCGCGGATACCGTCGGAACGCTCCACACCATCGACGAGAATCAGAGGGCTCTTGCCGTTGGTGGTGGCGGCTCCACGAAGGAACATGGTGGCGCCGTCACGTCCGGGCTGGCCACCGCTGCTCTGCATGGAGGTGAGACCTGTGACACGTCCGGCGAGAGCGTTGTCAAGACGGGTCGTGGTGGTCTTTCGCAGATCTGTCGTGGAGACAGTCGCGATGGCGCCGGTCACCGTGGCTTTCTTCTGCTGGCCGAAAGCGACAACGACCGTCTCCTCAAGCATCTCGGTGTCCGGAACCAGCTTGACCGAGAAGTTGTTTCTGGTGCCGACCTCGATCCTCTGCGTCGTGTAACCGATGCAGGAGACAACGAGGGTGGCGTTGGCAGGGACGTTCGTCAAAACGAAGGTACCGGCGTCGGTAGTCATCGTGCCGTTCACCGTACCATCGACCATGACGGTCACCCCAGGCATTGGAAGGTTGTTCTCATCGACTACCGTACCGGTAATCTCCCTCCCCCGCTGGGCGCTGGACGGTGTCCAGAGACCCGCGCAAAGCAGGAGGCAAACAACCGCGACAGCCGCCCTCGCACACGGGAGCAGAGTCGCAGAAAGGTTTTTACCGTGTATTTTCATACAGTGATAGATTAAAAAAACAAATAGTCGTGTTAATGTGGTTCAGTTTTTTCAGGCTTGTGTTATCATATGTTCGGTTAGTATGGACAAAACCTTTTACAAAAATAGATTTTTATACTATATGAAGACTAAAGAATCTGATATTCCGACTCGAGTTTTTGATTACGTTTTTTTTAATATATTCGCGTTGGATTGAGTAATTATATAGTATCATGGAGGATGTACATCTGAAATATTTGGCGGTTAACCTTTCAGACCTCCAATGGGGAGCGGCGGTCAATTCCGTGGGGCAGCAGCGGATCGCCCCCGGCATGAGCTATCCTCCGAGGAACCATCCCTCCAGATACATATTCAACGTGGAGAGCGGACGTGTATTACATGAGTATCAACTGATTTACATCACCGAGGGCCGCGGGAAATTCAGCAGCGAGACTCTCGGGAGGAACCGGGCGATACCCGTCTCGAGCGGGATGATGTTCCTCTTGTTCCCGGGTGAGTGGCACTCATACCACCCTGATCCTCAGACCGGTTGGAAAGAGTATTGGATCGGATTCAACGGCGAGTTCGTCAACAACTTGGCGGATAACAAGTTCCTCTCCAAGGAAAGACCATTTTTCAGGGTTAATATCCGGGAGGACATAGTGTCCCTGTACAACGAGGCGATCTCCGTCGCCGTCACCCAGGAGTCCGGCTTCCAGCAGCTTTTGGCCGGCATCGTGGCCCGTCTCCTGAGCCTGGCGTTTTTCTATGACAGGAACTACCAGTACCAGAAGTCCGACACCGCGAACAAGATCGGGCAGGCCAAGGTGATGATAAACGAGAGCTACCAGGACATAACTCCGGAGGAGATAGCTGCCAAACTATGCCTCAGCTACTCGACTTTCCGCAAGACTTTCAAGGAATACACCGGCTTCTCCCCGGCCCGCTACATCAACGAGGTCAGGATGAGCAAGGCCAAGGAACTGCTCACCAACACGTCTTTGAGCATAAAAGAAGTGGCCTATCATGTCGGGTATAACAACCACGACTACTTCTTCACGGCGTTCCGCAACATGACAGGCCGCACTCCGGCCGATTACAGGTCAATGACACAAGGGGCAGGGATCTAGCTACCTCTTCCCGAAGAGCAGTCCCATATCCCTCTCGAGTCCCCGGGCGGCCACGTCCTCGGGGATGAATCTCCATCGGCCGATTCCGGCCTTCTCCCCTATCGACGAGGGGTCGATCACTTGGTTCTCTTTCAGATACTCGTAAAGAATCTCCCTGAATTCAGGGTAGGTGGCGACTATTCTCTCGTCAATCTTCCCCGTGTCCACGCCGGCCTCACTCATCAGCCCTCCCCCACCGCTGGCGCGGTACGAGGTCATGGCCACGTTGTACGTCTCCGCCTCATCGAACGGCCCGCCGTCGGCGAAAGACTCGATGACGACTCTCTCCCCGCGGGGTTTAGTCAGGTCCACGGTGTAAAGCAGCCCACCGGCTGAATCGAAATTATAGGACCTGCCCGAGAAAGACCATGAGCGGGAGCCGGTCCTGGGGTCGTCCCTCGGGATTATCTTCAAGACATGGCCGTCCGCCCCCGAGACCGTGTTGACCCAACCGTCATATGAGGCCTCCAGATAGTCCTTTATCTCCTTGCCGGTCATTTTGACGACATATATCTGATTCTCGAAAGGATAGATCGTGAACAGGTCGTTGTAGATGATGTCACCGGCCTTCACGGTACCGTTGAAGGTGAGCGGGGCGGCGAAAGAGACCCGTGCCGGAGGTCTGGACAGCGAAAGGGCGTGGATAAGGTCGAGATAGCCGCACATACCCTTATAGGCGTCCCTGGTGACAAGATCCTCCTTCAACTCTCCCACTTTCCTTACGCTGAAAGCCTTCACAGCCGCGAAATCCTTGTGGAACTCCTTGGCCATCAATGTGTCTATCTTTCTGGCGTCGACAGGGATCAACGCCGCCGAGAGGCTTTTGCCGACAATCTCGCCACCTTCGACGGAAAACTCTATCTTTCCTTTCCCGACATACCTGCAGTGGCTGCCGGAATTGATCAGGCAAATGGTGTCTTCCTGTATCACCCTTGGCCTGTGATCATGGGAGCAGACCAGGAAATCCACGCCTCTGAGGCTTTTCATGAGATCCAGCCCCTGGCTCTCGAGCTGGGATCCGTCTCCGGTACCGGTCCCTGAGTGGACCGCCACTATGACGACATGAGGTCTCTCCTTGGCTATGACCTTGTCTACATCACTCTGGACCAAGGGAATAAGACTCTCGAACCTCATCCCGCTCCAAAGCCTCTCGGAGAGCCAGCCGGCTATGTTGGCGTTGTCATAGCCGAGGACGGCGATCCTTAGTCCGTCCCGCTTGAGGATGGTCTTTGTCTGAAAATACGGCTTCCCGTCGTCGTTCCGGATAGCGTTCCCGGCGAGCAAGGGAATCCCGATGGCCTTGAAATCCCTGTCCAGACGGTCATAGACCGGATGGCCGGCCTCGATGTCATGGTTGCCGAGGACAACCGCGTCATAACCCATATAATCCGCCATCCTTGGATAGATATGAGGAGTTATAGTGTCAACATAATTGAAATAATACGCGGCGTTGTCGCCCTGGACTATGTCCCCGGCGTCCACAAGGATGACATTCCCCGCGCCGTCCGACGCCCGGACGCTGTCCACAACATGCTTGACCCCGTAAAGGGATTTCTTGACATTTCCCCCGACATATGTGGAGTCGAAGTAAGTCCCGTGGATGTCGTTGGTTGTGAGCAGGGTAATCGAATATGTCCCGTCCTTAGGCCCGAAGCAGGACGCGGCGGCGAGGCATGCCGCCAGAGAGGCCGCGAGAGTTTTGACATTCATAGTGATCGCATATGTTTCTGGAACGGGCTAATTTAATAATTATTTCTTAATTTAGCGGATATGGAAGAATTAAGATTACAGACCCCCGTGCAGGCGGGGAAAAGCCGCGTCAAGCTCTCCATTCACGACAAGACGGTCATTCTGGGAAGTTGCTTCGCGGACAATATCGGGGAGAGGATGAAGGCTCTGGGGCTCGATGTTCTAGTCAATCCTTTCGGGACATTGTACAATCCGGTGTCGATATGCAATTCCGTGGCCAGGCTGTCCTCGGGCGCGCCTTTCACCGGGAAAGACCGCGTCCAGATGGGCGCTGGCGCCGGGCTCGTGTGCTCTTTCAGCCACAGCACGTCTTTCGCCAGACCTACAGGTGAGGAGTTCCTCGCCAACGCCAACGACTCTCTCCTGAAAGCCTCAGAGGCGTGGAAAACCTCATCGAAGGTGATCATTACCCTCGGGACCGCCTGGTGCTTCGAGTTCGTCAAGACCGGGGAGGTCGTGTCGAACTGCCTTAAGATCGACCCCAAAGAGTTCAGGAGGAGGCGCCTTGACGCCGGGGAAGTTTCCTCCCTGCTCAAGAATATGGTCCGGCGCTTCCCGGACAAGGATTTCATATTCACAGTCTCCCCTATCAGGCATCTTAAGGACGGGGCACACGGCAACCAGTTGAGCAAGGCGACGCTTTTGATGGCGACGGACAGCGTCATCGACGCTTTCCCCGGACGGACGGATTATTTCCCCGCCTATGAGATCGTGATGGACGAGCTGAGGGACTACAGGTTCTACGCCCCCGACATGATCCACGTCTCCGCCCAGGCGGCGGACCACATTTGGTCAAGATTCGCGGACTGGGCGATTCCCGAATCGGAGGCTCAGGAATTGGAGGAGCGGAGGAGGAAACTGGCGGCGTCGGCCCATCGTCCGCTATTTGGCTTTTAATATTAATGAGTGTTTTTTTTGGTTTTTGGCCAAAAATATCTAATTTTGATAGTCAAAAGACACAAACCACATAAAACGACTAACCATAACTTTTATCACAAACCTTTATTTTCATGAAAAAGAATCATGTCTCAAGAGTTCCGGCTTTTCTCATGATCCTTCTCGCGGGTTTCCTGTCATTCGGGAGCCTGCGAGCCGAGGGATCCAAAGCCGATCTCGCGTCCGCTGCCGAGGCCCAGCAGAGGACGGTCACCGGTAAGGTGGTCGACGCCCAAGGGCAGCCGGTCGCCGGAGCCAGCGTGATGATCCCGGGCACAAACCGCGGAGCTGTCACAGCCACGGACGGTTCTTTCTCCATCGCTGTCGCCGAGGGCGCCCAGCTGGAGGTCTCTTTCCTAGGCTATGAGACTGTCACCGTCGCCGCCAGGAACGGCATGACCGTCACGCTCCAGGAAGACTCCAAGTACTTGGAGGAAGTCGTGGTCGTGGGTTACGGCACGCAGAAGAAGGCCAACCTGACAGGAGCCGTCTCGACTGTGGACGTGGCCAAGACCCTCGAGTCCAAGTCGGAGACAAATCTCGGGAAAGCCCTTCAGGGAGCCGTGCCCGGGCTGACCGTCATCAACATCAACGGTGACATCAACGCCGACCCGACGATCACCATCCGCGGTATCGGAACCCTCTCCAACAGTGGCACCTCGACTCCCCTGTACATCGTGGACGGAGTCCCGATCGACAACATCTCCTATCTGAACCCCCAGGACATCGAGAATATCTCTGTCCTTAAGGACGCCGCCTCCACCTCCATCTACGGAACAAGGGCCGCCTTTGGTGTCGTGATGATCACCACCAAGGCCGGAAGGTCCTCCGAGAAGGCTGTCATCCGTTATTCCAACAACTTCGGATGGAGCTCAGCCACCAACCTCGCCGACTACGACATCCTGAGCAAGCAGGTCACCGCTTTCAACGAGGTCAACAAGAACATGGGCGTGGAGTCCGAGCTTTTCGGCATCTACTTTGACGACCCCAAGTTCGTCAACGCCGTCGCCGCCTGGGAGAAGAAGCATGGCGGCAAGTCAGGTTACCGCGAGATGGTTCTCGACGATGACTACTATTTCAACGCCAACGGCTCCGGTTCCTACGTGGCCGACTGGGACGTGGTCGGGATCGTCTTCAACAACGCCACCCCCTCGCAGAACCACACCTTGTCTCTCCAGGGCACGGCCGGAAAGACCAACTACTACATGTCCATCGGTATGGACAAGCAGCAGGGCATCATGAGTTTCAACCCTGACACCCGCACCAAGTACAACGTGACAGTCAACGTGAGCTCGCAGATCAAGAAGTGGCTCAACGTCGGCGCCAGGGTCAACTACATGAACAAGGAATACGACTATCCTTACACCCGCGGTATGGGTCTGGCCTATGTCTGGCGCTGGCCCTCCAACTTCGGTCCTTACGGAACCATCAACGGCATCGACGCCCGTAACATCATCGGTTACCGCAAGCAGGCCGGTGACGCCTACGACCGCACAGCCAACCTCCGTCTCGGCGGGTTCGCCACAGTGACTCTCGCAAAGGGCCTGACCCTCAACGGGGACTTCACGTTCACGAACAACACCACCCGTTACAAGGGTGTCGGAATTCCACTCACCGTGTACAACACGTGGGGCAACATCCAGGCTCCGAGCTCGACCCTCGTGACCACCAGTTTCGTGGAGACCTCCCGCTCCTTCACCAACGGTTACACCGCGAACCTCTACGCCAAGTACGACATCACCCCCGTCCAGAACCACAACTTCCAGTTCATGGTCGGTACCAACGTGGATGAGTCCGAGTACGAGTACCTCTATTACGAGAACCATGACGTCATGGATCCCGCTCTCCCCGAGCTCGCCCTGACGCCTACTTTCTACAGCTATACCCACAGGCACACCCACTGGGGTTCCGCCGGTTTCTTCGGCAGGATCAACTACAACTACGCCGACAAGGTCCTTGTCGAGCTTAACGGCCGTTACGACGGTTCATCCAAGTTCCCCGCCAACAGCCGCTGGGCTTTCTTCCCCTCAGCGTCAATCGGTTACAGGATCTCTCAGGAGAGCTTCTGGGAGCCTGTCAAGCCTGTGGTCAGCAACGCCAAGATCCGCGCCTCCTACGGTGTGATCGGTAACCAGGAAGTCGGTACCAACATGTTCATCGAGACCATGACAAAATACGGCAACTCGGTGAACTGGATGGGTGGCGGCACCGCCAAGTACGACTACTTCGGCCTGCCTAAGCTCGTCTCCTCCGACCTGACATGGGAGTCGCTCGCGACCACCAACATCGGTGTCGATCTCGGATTCTTCAACGGCGACCTTAACGTGACCTTCGATTGGTTCCAGCGTGACACCAGGGACATGCTCGCCCCCGGCCAGACCATGCCCGCCGTGCTCGGTACAAGCGCCGCTTACGAGAACGCGGGTGAGCTCCGCTCACGCGGTTGGGAGGTCAACGTCGACTGGCACCATAACTTCGGCCAGATCAACCTCTACGCCATCGCCAACCTCTCCGACTACACCACACAGGTCAAGTACTGGAAGAACGACGCGATGCAACTCAACACCACCTACACCGGCAAGACATACGGTGACATCTGGGGATTCGAGACCGACCGCTACTTCGAGTCAGCGGCCGACGTGGCGGCTTCCGCGAGCCAGAAAAAACTCGAGAACGGCAACTTCCACTACGGGCCCGGAGACATCAAGTTCGTCGACCAGAACGGTGACGGCGTGATCGACTGGGGAAAGGGAACCGAGGAAGACCACGGAGACCTTGTCAAGATCGGTAACACCACCCCGAGATACCAGTACTCGCTGCGTATCGGCGGTGACTGGAAGGGTTTCGACCTCGACATCTATTTCCAGGGTGTCGGCAAGAGGAACATCTGGACCGTCTCGCAGTTCGTCATGCCTTACTCCAGAGGCGCTGACGCCATCTATAAGGGTCAGATGAACTACGTGAGCCTCGACCAGATCAACAGCGGTATTGTTGACCAGAGCGCCGATCACCCGCGTCTGTACGGCGGCGCCGGAAACCAGGGAACCGTCAGCTCGAACATCATTCCCACCGGCCGTTACAACTACTACCCCCAGACCAAGTACATCCTCAACATGGCCTACCTGCGTCTGAAGAACATCACCCTCGGTTACACCATCCCCAAGAAGCTGACCCAGAAGATCTCCATCGACAAGGTCAGGGTGTACGCCGCCACCAACAACCTGTTGGATATCATCAACCACAACCGTCAGAACGGCATCGATCCCGAGATGAACGACGGGTCCGGTGTGTCATGGGGCCGTGTGAACCCTCTGATGAAGACTTACTCATGTGGTGTGCAGGTTACCTTCTAATCTCAAACAACGAACAAGAATATGAAAAAGATCAACCATATCATCGTAGTGATGTTGTCTTTCGTCCTTCTTGCCGGCTGCGAGAAAGTTCTTGACAAGGAGCCCCTCACGGACTTCACGAACTCGAACTTCTGGACCAGCGAGAAGAACGTCGAGATGTTCGCCAACTACTTCTACAACGAGTGGGTAGGCTACGGCAACGGTACCTCCACCAACGGTGTGTTCTACTGGCAGACCCTTAACGACAACCAGATCAGCAGCGGTTTCCAGGATTGGTATTCCCGCACCGTGGATGCCTCCAACAGCACTTGGAACGGTAGCTACACAGAGATCCGCCGCGCCAACACCCTCATTGAGAAAGTGCCCGGGATCGAGGCCATGACTGACGCCTCCAAGAACCATTGGGTAGGTGTAGGCCGCCTCTACAGAGCTCTGTATCACTATTATCTGGTCCGTTCTTTCGGGGACTGCGTCTGGGTCGACCACGTCCTTGACGTCACCGAGGAGGACCGCGACGGTTACATCTTCTCCGCCAGGACCGACCGTGACGTCGTCATGGACCACGTCCTCGAGGACCTCAACTTCGCCGTGGCCAACATCAAGGAGTCCACTTCCAGGGTTGAGCTCAACCGCGCCGTCGCCCAGGCCGTCAAGGCCGAGATCTGCCTCTATGAGGGAACCTTCTGCAAGTACCGCAGCAGCGCCGACGGCCAGAAGGCCGCCGACTCCGGCCGCGCCCAGAAGTTCCTCACTGAGTGCAAGACCGCCTGCGACGCCATCATAGGCAGCGGCAACTACACACTCGGCAACTCCTACAGGGCCACTTACAACTCGATCGACCTGAACGGCAACAAGGAGATGATCATGTACAAGAAGTACACCCTCGAGAACTCCTTCTGCCACTCCCTGATCGACTACACCTGCTCTTCCACCATGCAGAGCGGCATGTCCAAGGCAGCTTTCGACTCCTATCTGTTCCGCGACGGTAACTGCCTCGCCAACACGACCCTGGACAAGAACGACCACGCCACCTTCACTCCTGACGGAAGCACCTGGGTCGCCGACCTGACCGAAGTTCTCGCCACCCGCGACCCTCGTCTTGCCGAGTCCATCGACGCCAACCTGATGTACAACGGCACCCCTTACCAGCGCTACGGGGTCGGTCACCTGACCACCTCCTCCTCCGGTTACGGTGTGCTTAAGTTCGACACCAACGAGATCCCTGTGGCCTACCGTCCCGAGGGCGGAAAGAACTACACCGACGCCCCTCTGTTCTGGCTCGCCGAGATCATCATCAACAAAGCCGAGGCTTGCGCCGAGCTCGGTGACGCCGCCGGCGCTGTCGCCGAGGTCAACAAGCTCCGCGCCAGGGTGAACATGCCGAACCTCACGACCAATCCGGCCCACGACCCCGCCAACAACATGGGTGTCAGCGACCTGATCTGGGAGGTCCGCCGCGAGCGCCGCGTCGAGCTCATGTACGACAAGAACGACCGTTACTGGAGCCTAATCCGCTGGCATCAGCTCGACAAGCTCGACACAGGCAACCATCCTGACATCGCCAAGGGCGCCTGGGTCGGCGAGCATCTCATCGCCACCTCGACCGCAAATGCCGACGCCAACGGCTACATCGACATGACCGGCAAGGGCACGCGTGTCTACGACAAGAAGCACTATCTCCGTCCGATCCCTTCGGGCCAGTTGGATCTCAACCCCAACCTCGGCCAGAACCCAGGCTGGTAATAGATTCGCCTGACAATCAATTTGTCCGCGGGACTTCCCAAGTCTCGCGGACATTTTGTATATTCGCGGACTTGGAATATTAACCGATTACAGACAGACCACGAAATGTTCGAGAATTTACAGGAAAGGCTTGAGCGTTCCTTCAAGATCCTGAAGGGTGAGGGCCGGATCACCGAGATAAATGTCGCCGAGACCCTGAAGGATGTCCGCAGGGCCCTGCTTGACGCCGATGTCAGCTACAAGGTCGCCAAGGAGTTCTGCGACAGGGTGAAGGTCAAGGCGATGGGGCAGAACGTCCTCACCGCCGTGAAGCCCAAGCAGATGATGGTCAAGATCGTCCACGACGAGCTGGCCGAGTTCATGGGCAGCCAGTCTTACGACATCAACATCAAAGGGAATCCGGGAATAGTCCTCGTGGCCGGTCTCAATGGTTCCGGTAAGACCACCTTCTCCGCCAAGCTCGCCGCCCACATCAAGAGCAAGAGGGGCATGAGAGTCCTGCTGGCCGCTTGCGACACCTTCCGTCCGGCCGCCATCGAGCAGCTGAAGGTTCTGGGAGAGCAGGTAGGGGTAGATGTTTATTCAGAGGATGGCGAGAAAGATCCTATCAAGATCGCCAAAGCCGCCATCGCCAAGGCTAAGTCGGAGGGCTATCCGGTCGTGATTATCGATACCGCCGGACGCCTCGCCGTGGACCAGGAGCTTATGGACGAGATCTCCGCCCTCCACTCAGCCGTTAAGCCTACCGAGTCACTGTTCGTGGTCGACGCCATGACTGGTCAGGACGCGGTGGAGACCGCCAAGGTATTCAATGACAGGCTGGATTTCGACGGTGTCGTGCTGACCAAGATGGACGGTGACACCAGGGGCGGAGCCGCCCTGTCAATCAAATATGTCACCGGGAAGCCCATCAAATTCGTCTCCACCGGTGAGAAGATGGACGCCCTGGACGTGTTCCACCCGGACCGCGTGGCGGACAGGATCCTTGGAATGGGTGACGTCGTGTCCCTCGTGGAGAAAGCCCAGGAGCAGTTCGACGAGAAACAGGCAAGGGAGACGAGGAAGAAACTCGCCAAGGACAAATTCGGCCTTATGGATTTCTACAACCAGATCCAACAGGTCAAGAAAATGGGCAATATCAAAGATCTCGCGGGCATGATTCCCGGTGTCGGGAAGATGATAAAGGATGTGGATATCGACGACGAGTCGGCTTTCAAGAACATCGAGGCCATCATCATGTCCATGACACCCGAGGAGAGGGACACCCCCGAGATCATCAACGGGAGCCGCCGCAAGAGAATAGCGGACGGTAGCGGCACGGATGTCACCGAGGTCAACAAGCTTCTTAAGCAGTTCGAGGCGACCCGCAAGATGATGAAAGGCGCCTTGACAGGGAATATGGCCCAGCGTATGCGGGCTTTCAGACGATAAAATAATCCTTCCTTCTTGGAGCCTCGGGGAGCCTGTCGGAATAGACCGACGGGGCGAAAGGACGCATGTTGTAGCGGGAGGCCATCACCTGGCCGTAAGCGCCGGCGCTCCTGATCGCTATCCTGTCCCCTCTCCAGCTTTTAGCGAGCGAACGCTCCTTCCCGAAACAGTCTGACGACTCGCAGACCGGACCAACCACGTCGTAAACCCTGGTCTCCCGCCTGTCCTCGTCCTCGTAATGAGCTGTGAGGTTCTCGATCTTGTGATACGCCCCGTAAAGCGCCGGACGGATCAGGTCGTTCATCCCGGCGTCAACCATCAGGAAGCGCTTGTTCTCGCCTCTTTTCACATAAAGGACCTCGGTGATCAAAGACCCGGCCTGCGCCACAAGGGATCGCCCGGGCTCGATATGAACCTCCTGGTCGGGACGATGGGCAAGGTTGTCGTGGATTGTCCTGAACCACGTGTCGAAATCAGGTACCGGATGGCCGTCGGGGTCATCGTAGTCGACCCCAAGACCTCCTCCAAGATCTATATTCTTGACCACAAGACCGGTGTTCTCGAAACGGGCGACGATGTTATTCACTTTCTCGCACTCGAGCCTGACCACGCTCTCAACCTCGAGAATCTGGGAGCCGATGTGGAACTGGAGGCCGTAAAAGTCGATATTGGGGTTATCCTTCACCATCGCGACAGCCTCGTCGAAACTCCTTTCCGAGATGCCGAACTTGTCCTCATGCAACCCGGTGGTAATATAATGATGTGTATGAGGATCGATATTCGGATTGATCCTCAGGCTCATAGGGGCCTTCCGGCCCAGTCTCCTCGCGATCCCGCTCACAATCTCGATCTCCTCGAGGGACTCTACGACAAAAGCCCCGATCCCCACCTGGAAAGCCTGGCATATCTCCTTGTCCGACTTGGCGACCCCGGCGAAAAAAATCTTCTTGGGGTCGTAGCCGCAACTCACGGCGAAATCAATCTCGTCACCGCTGACACAGTCCGCCCCGAGCCCCCTGGAGCTCAGGATATCGTTCAACCGTCTGTCGGAATTGGCCTTAACCGAGTAATGGACATGGATGCCCGTCCTGGAGGAAAGCTCCGCGACTTTGTCGGCTGTCTTCTGGAAGAGGTCAATATCGTAGTAATAAAAAGGAGTCGCGACTCTCCTGAACGAGGCGAAATCATCAATTCTGAGCATGTCCGGTAATATACAACATTGCAAAAGTAAACGTTTTTTTCTAAATTGTCATACGTTTTTATTTTAACTGTAGACGTTATGTACTTAAACCACGAAAAACTTCCGCTTACGACCTTGAGACTCAAGATCAAGCGATACCGTCGAGCCAAGCGGAGAAAGGCCGAGGACGCCGCCATGACGAGAAGAACCATGACGACAGTCGGGAGACGGCTGGACGAATGGGTGTCGGAAGGCAAATACCGTCTCGCCTATGAATCCACCGACACGATCCTGCGGGAATTGGGGTTGACCTCTTCCGAACTGAGTTTCTACTGTTCGAGGAAGTACGGCAAAAGCTTCCTTTCATGGAGGAAAGACCTTCGGATAGAGGACGCCAAAAGGATGCTTCTTGAATATCCAGAGCTACCCGCGTCCGAGATAGGACGATCGCTGGGAATCCCCGACAAATCCAATTTCAGGCATCAATTCAAATCCGCCACGGGGATGACTCCCTCGGAATGGAGAAAAAATCATCCGAAATAATCGAGAAAAATTTGGATTTTTGATTTTCATTCGTATCTTTGCGGTGTACTATTAAACTAATACACTAAAATCGCAAATATATGATTGAGATCAAAGACCTTTCTTTCAGCTACGGGAAGAAACCGGTGCTGAGAAACATCTCGACAATCCTCGAGGAAGGCAGGATTTATGGCCTGCTCGGGGAGAACGGGGTCGGGAAGACAACCTTGCTCACTCTGCTCTGCGGCCTGAAAAAGGTCGGAGGAGGGTGTATCCTGACCGATGGCCAGGACCCGTTCGGCCGCGCGGCTTCTCTTCTTGAGAAGCAGTATTATCTCCCCGACGAGGTGGCCCCCGTCCCTATGAAGGCGGAACTATACGCCAGGGAACGCGGGCGTTTCTGGCCGCGCTATGACCACGGGAAGTTCCTCGTTATCATGAAGGAGTTCGAGACAGATCCCGGACAGGTGATGAGCCGGATGTCCGCCGGACAGCTCAAGAAGACCTACATTTCCTTCGCCCTGGCGACCGGAGCGAAATACCTCTTCATGGACGAGCCCACCAACGGGCTCGACATCCCATCCAAGGCGCAATTCAGGTCGGCCATCATGAAATACACGCCGGAGGACTCCACAATCGTCATCTCCACCCACCAGGTCAGGGACCTTGAGAACATCATCGACCCCGTGATCATCCTCGACAAACAGGACGTCCTTCTGAACGCGTCTCTCGAGGAGATCTCGTCGAGACTGTTCTTTGACTACGGCACGACTCTCCGCGAGGATTCCCTCTTCATGGAGAGACTTCCCGGAGGCTATCTACAGGTCTGCCCCAACACTGGCGGGGAGGAGAGCAAAGTAAGCGTCGAGGCCCTCTTCAACGCCGCCCACTCCCATAAGGAGCTGATCAAGAATATGTTCAACAAGAAAATGGAGGAATAGTCATGAGCGATTTTTTCAACCTCGGCCGTTTCGGCAAGTATCTCGCTTTCGACCTGAAGTCCCACTGGAAAGGCAACGCGGTCTATCTAGTCACCCTCGCGCTCTGGCCCGTGGTGTTCTACATGGTCTATATGTTTTTCTCCGCCCTTGGCCAGAACTGGTTCTCGACCATGTTCTCCGACATCCACCTGAACCGTCCGCCGATCGCTGTCAGGGCAGGT
This sequence comes from uncultured Bacteroidia bacterium, assembly GCA_902797035.1. Lineage (GTDB taxonomy): Bacteria > Bacteroidota > Bacteroidia > Bacteroidales > UBA932 > Cryptobacteroides. Next base: position 33,437 of record CADBRH010000052.1, read on the forward strand.
GTGTTCGCCGTCATGACAGGAGTGTTCCTTATCACCTTCCCCTCAAAAGCCTATGGTTTCCTGACCGACAAGGCCAAAGGATCGGAATGGATCGAGCTTCCCGCCTCAAGGCTTGAGAAGTTCGCCTCAATGATGCTGATCAGCCTGATCATCATCCCGGCGGTATATTTCTGCGGTTATTTCCTTAGTGACGCCCTCGTGTGCCTCGCCGACAAAGAGTGCGGCACATCCATCATCAGCGGATGGAGAAACCTTCACCTTACGGACGACACGGTAACTTTGTGCGCCAACGGCGCGTGGGGACTCGTCTCTGGCACGCTCCAGACAGTGTCCGTGTTCCTTCTCGGAGCCTTGATATTCAAGAAAGGCAAGATCCTGAAAACCATCCTCGCCCTCTTTGTCCTCACGATGATCATGTTCGCCATCTCATCGACCGTGTTCTCATCCATCGATCTCACGGCTTTCGGCGACAAACTCAACGCCTGGATTACCAGCCATGTCGATAACTTCGACTTCTGGATCAACTTCTGGGGCAATGTCGAGCTCGCGGTGGTTGTCATCGGACTTGGTATCTGGTCCTGGTTCAGGGTTAAAAAGCTTCAACACTAAAACAAAGCGACCATGGAATTCAACTCAAACAAAGCGATATTCCTTCAGATAAGGGACACCATCCGGGAAAGGATACTCTCCGGTGAGCTGAAGCCCGGGGACAGGATCCCGTCAGTAAGGGAATACGGGGCGGACATAGGAGTCAACCCCAACACTGTCATGCGAACCTACGAGCGGCTCACCTCGGAGGGAGTGATATTCAACAAGCGCGGGATCGGCTATTTCATCTCGGAGGAAGCGAGGGACATCGTCCTTGAGAGCTCCAGGAAGGAATTCCTCGAGGAAGAGCTTCCGGTTGTCATCAGGAAGATGGAGCTGCTCGGCCTCGATCCCAAGGAAATATTTGACAATAAATAGATTGGAATATGAAACTGATAAAAGGAATAATAGCTGTCACAGCTTTGGCGGCGACCGCGCTCAGCGCCTCATCCTGCTACATCAAGATCAGCGGGGAGGCTAAACAGATGTTGAAAGATCGCCTGGCCGCGTCGGAAATGATCTATTCGGAAGCCGACTCAGTGGTCATCCGACCGGGAGAGTTCAAGGGATTGTGCAATCTCGGCTTCGCCGACATCGACTTCGTCGTCCGTGAGGGTGAGCCCGTGGTTGTCATCTAAGGAACCCACAGGACAAGGGATTCCGTCAAAGTCAATCTGGATAGCGGCAACGGCAATCTGGTCATCAAGATGCGGGGACCACTAGCTTTTGACGAGCATGTCACCGTTTACGCCCCTCCCATCAATGTGCTGGAGTCCCATGGAAGCGGCGACATCATGGTGCAAGGGGGATTGAGAGGTGAATACTTGTCATTGATTCTTTCCGGCTCTGGGGACGTCGTCCTCGAGGGCAAGACAGGAGAGCTCACGATCGAGAATTCAGGGTCCGGCGACATTGACATCTCAGGTCTGGAAACCCGGTCGGTCGATGTCAAAAACACGGGGTCCGGCGAAGTGACAGGATGTCAGTCGATGTAAAATTCCCGACGGTACTGGTAATGGGAGCGCAGTCTCTCGAAGCCGGCGGGATCCATACGGAACATGAAATCGTCCGTGAATATCGGATAGTTATACTGCAGGGCGGAGGTTATCTCGCCCTGCTTTTTGCCTTTAAGGTCAAGCTTCACCGCCTCGAGGCTCTCTATCTCGGTCTTCGGGAAGAACTCGTACAACTTGTCAAAGCCGAAGAAACGGGCCAGAGCCCTCACAGACGCCGCGGTGCCGTTCTGCTTGCCTTGGTATGAATATCCTGCGATATGCGGAGTGGCGATGTCCACCATGTTCATCAGCTCCAGGTCGATGTCCGGCTCGTTGTTCCAGGTGTCGATAATCACGGGGCCGAGCTTGGGGACCGCGCGCTTAAGGGCCGAGTCATCGACCACTTCCCCCCGGGAGGCGTTAATGAATATCGCTCCCGGACGCATATTGTCGAAAAAGGCGTCGTCGCACATCCGGAACGTAGTCTCGTCCAGAGGCACATGCATAGTGACTATCTGGGAGTTATGCAGAAGATACTCCAGGGGGCAGAACCCCTCAGGACCCTCGGCGGCCATTCTCGGGGGATCATTCTTGAGAACTTTGAACCCAAGGTTCCCCGCCACCCTGTCAACCCGGCTTCCGACGTTTCCCACACCCACAATCCCCAGTTTGGAGCCGTCAAGTCGGATCGACCGCCTGGAAGCCACGCCATATAGGGCGGAGAAGACATAATTCATGACACCGCCCGCGTTGCATCCGGCCGCGTTACGCACCACTATACCCCTCTTGTCACAATAATCATGGTCGATGTGGTCGGTCCCTATCGTAGCCGTGGCGATGAATTTGACTGCTGTCCCGTCCAGGAGGGCAGCGTCGCATCTGGTTCTCGTGCGGATCACAAGCGCGGCCGCGTCGAGCAAATCCTCACGGCAGATATCCCTGCCTCCTTTGTACACCACATCGGCGTACGGTTCCAGGACCCCCTCTATGAACGGGATCGCGTCATCGACCACGACTTTTATCCTCTCATCCATATTCACTTAAGTATTATCTCCTTGACCAGGCCCACTTTTCCGCAGGTCTTGTCGAACAATGAGTCATTCTCCAGGAAAGCGTTCAGGGCCCGCAGAATGGAGTCCTTCTGGAACTCCAGATGGCTGCGGACCATCGAGGACGACATGGAGACAAAGAGTTTACCGTCCCGGTAGAACTTCCTGAGGGTGAACTCCTTGGCCCCGGACACATCGTCCCAGGCGGCGAAAACCCTGCGGGTGTTGAGCCCCGCGCTCAGCCCGCTCGCCCTCAAGAACAAAGGGACGATCTCACCCATGGAGACCGCCTCCTTCCGGGGAACGCCTTTTATCTTGCGGAACTCAGGCATCCGTCACCTCCTTGAACTCGCCTCCGTCGGCCTCGAAATACACCCGGTCGGCGGTAAGATTGTCGACGATTCCCGCCATTCTCACCTTGTCGCTGTCGGTTATGAATATCTGGCCGAAATCGTTTCCCGCGACCATGCCGAGGAGGTTGGCGATCCTGCCCATATCCAATTTATCGAAGACATCGTCCAGCAACATGGCCGGTGGGAAGCCATACCCGCGTCTCATGATCTCATATTGGGCGAACTTCAGGGAGACGAGGAAGGATTTCTGCTGGCCCTGGGAACCGCAGCGGCGGATCGGGTAGCCGTCCATCTTGAAAACGAAATCGTCCCTCTGGACTCCGGCTGTGGTGTATCCCAGGGTGAAGTCCTTATCCCTCGAGGCCTTGAGCTGGTCGGCGAGAGACCCTTTCCGGAGATCTGACTGATAGGCTATCGACACCGTCTCCCGCCCTCCCGACAAAGCGGCGTAGAAGTCGGAGACTATCGGGCGCAAGTCCTCGACAAACCTGTCCCGGGCTGAGAACACCTCGCCCGCGACGCCTTCCATGCGCTCGTCGAACACGGACAGGAGCCCCTCGTCCCTGACACCGTCCTTCAGCGCCCGGTTCCTCTGCGCGAGGAGCCTGTTGTATTGCTGGATGGAGGAAAGATACTCCCTATCCATTTGCGAAAGGACAGAGTTGACGAAGCGCCGGCGGTCGTCTCCGCTCTCGCTCACTAGGGTAGTGTCATTCGGGGAGACCATCACGATGGGCAGGACCCCTATATGGTCGGATATTCTCGAATAAACCTTGTCGTCCCGGCGCACCTTCTTCTCCCCTTTCCCGTCAACCTGGACCGAGAACCTTGTCAACGGGCCGTCACCCATGTCGAAAGTACCGGAGATGGCGAAAGAGTCCATGCCGTGACGGAAATTGAACCTGTCGGAAGAGGCGAAAGCGCTTTTAGTCATGGAGAGATACCAGATCGCGTCCATGAGATTGGTCTTCCCCACCCCGTTGTTGCCAGAGACGCAATTGATGTTCGGGGAAAAGGAGAGTTCCTGGAAAACGATATTCCTGAAATCCCGGACGGCTATTTTTCTTAAGATCGGCATCCTCTTCTGTTGTCTTACGCGAAGATAATCATATTGCATGATTAAACAATTTTTTCTATTTTCGCGGATTGTCGTGAAAGATTAAGGCAAAAAACAAAAAAGCATTATACAAATGGCAAAGAAAACAGTGGATGTGAAAGAACAGGAGCGTCAGGAGAGGGTGAACGAGACTGTCTCCAAAACCGACCAGTTCTTCCGTGAGAACAAAAAGACCATTTACAGCATCCTGATCGCCCTTCTGGTGATCGGTCTCGCGATAGTGGCCTATTACAAATTCTATTACCAGCCTAAGACCCGCGAGGCCGTAGAGCAGATGTATCCCGCGGAGGCCAATTTCCGTTCAGGCGAGTTCGATCTGGCCCTCAACGGCGACGGCAACGTTCTCGGATTCTCCCAGATTATCGATGACTTCGGCGCCAAGGCCGGCAAGAGCGTCTATTTCTACGCCGGTGTGTGCGAGCTCCAGCTCGGAAACTTCCAGGAGGCCATCGATTACCTCAAGAAGTACAAAGGCAAGGAGAGCATCCTGAAAGCCCGCGCTATCGCTTGCATGGGCGACGCCTACACCGGTCTCGAGGATTTCGGCAAGGCTCTCGATTGCTACGACAAGGCTATCGCTGCCGCTGACAATGTGTTCGCCGCCACCTACATGCTCAAGGCCGGAGTGGTCTGCGAGCAGCTTGGCGACAACGAGAAGGCCCTGACTTATTACAAAGCCATCAAGGACAAGTACCCCCAGTCCATCGAAGGGTACGACATCGACAAGTACATCTCCAGGATCGAAAGCCAGAGGTAATATGGGAAGAGCGTTTGAGTTCCGCAAGGAAAGGAAGTTCAAGAGATGGGGCCACATGGCCAAGACCTTCACGAAAATCGGGAAGGAGATCACCATCGCCGTGAAGCAGGGAGGGGCCGACGTGACCGGTAATCCCAGGCTCAGGGCCCTCATCGCGGAGGCCAGGAGCGAGAATATGCCCAAGGACAATGTCGAGAGGGCCATCAAGAAAGCCCTCGAGAAAGACCAGGGCGATTTCAAGGAGCTGGTCTACGAGGGCTACGGCCCTCACGGCATCGCCTACCTTGTGGAGGCCGCCACTGACAACAACACCAGGACAGTGGCCAACGTGCGCAGCTACTTCACCAAGTGCGGAGGCACCCTCGGCACAAGCGGCAGTGTCAGCTTCATGTTCGACCACAAGTGCGTTTTCCGCGTCAAGGATCAGGAAGGCCTCGACATCGACGAGCTCCAGCTCGAGCTCTGCGATTGCGACGACGACCCCGAGGTGTTCACCGAGGAGCAGGAGGACGAGAACGGCGACGTGACAAGGAACATCGTGATTTACGGCGCGTACAGCTCTTACGGGGCTATCCAGAAGTTCATCGAGGACAACGGTTACGAGCTTGTCTCCGGAGGCTTTGAGAGGATCCCCAACACAGACCTCAAGGATGTCACGCCCGAGCAGAGGGAGACACTCGACAAACTCACCGGTCTTCTCGAAGACGACGACGATGTCACCGCGGTTTACAACACCATGAAACCGTCCGGGGAATAACCATTTCCCCCGAGATTCTTAAGAGCCCTGGAATGATTGACATTCCGGGGCTTGTTTTTTTGAAAGAAGCGGGATTCTTGGTATATTTGTGAAAATATGGTCTGAAAAATCATAGAGACATGAGCATACAACAAGAGAACATCGCGAGGCTGGTCGAGCGCAGGGCCGCCGCCAGGCTGGGCGGAGGACAGAAGAGGATCGACGCCCAGCATCAGAAAGGCAAGTTGACCGCGAGGGAGAGGCTCTCCCTCCTTCTCGATGAGGGATCCTTTGAGGAGTTCGACATGTTCGTCCGTCACCGTTGTGTCAATTTCGGGATGGACAAGACACATTTCGACGGCGATGGGGTCGTGACAGGGATGGGCACCATCGGAGGACGCGTCGTGTATGTGGCGGCGCAGGATTTCACTGTCTCGGGAGGCTCTCTCTCCAAGACCATGTCTGAGAAAATCTGCAAGGTCCTGGACCTCGCCTCCCGCGACGGGGCGCCTTTCATTTGCCTGAACGACTCCGGAGGAGCCAGAATCCAGGAAGGTGTGGACTCGCTCGCCGGATACGGCGAGATTTTCGAGAGGAATATCCTGGCCTCGGGAGTGGTGCCTCAGATCTCAGGCATTTTCGGCCCGTGCGCCGGCGGAGCCGTTTACTCCCCCGCCCTCACTGATTTCACGATCATGGTGAAGAACACTTCATATATGTTCCTCACCGGGCCCGCGGTGGTGAAGAGCGTCCTCGGGGAAGAGGTCAGCCAAGAAGAGTTGGGAGGAGCCAGCGTGCACGCCTCGAAGAGCGGTGTCGCCCATTTCGCGGCCGAGAACGAGGAGGACGGGATCCGGCTCATCAAGGAACTGCTGTCTTATATTCCCCAGAATAACATGGAAGAGGCGCCGAGAGTGCCCACAAACGATCCTGTCAGCCGGGTGGACGACAGCCTCAACGAGATCATCCCCGACAATCCCAACACGCCCTACGACATGTACAAGGTGATCGGGAGCATCGTGGACGACGGCAAGTTCTTCGAGATCCATAAAGACTTCGCCAAGAATATCATAGTCGGGTTCGCCCACATGAATGGCAGGAGCGTCGGGATAGTCGCCAACCAGCCCAAAACGCTGGCCGGTGTCCTGGATATAAACGCCTCCCGCAAGGGCGCTCGCTTCGTGCGATTCTGCGACGCCTTCAACATCCCCCTCGTGTCGCTGGTGGACGTCCCGGGCTTCCTTCCCGGCACCCAGCAGGAATACGGGGCTGTTATCACAAACGGGGCCAAGCTTCTATACGCCTATGGCGAGGCCACTGTCCCCAAGGTCACGGTCGAGCTTCGCAAAAGCTACGGGGGCTCATACATCGTGATGAGCAGTAAGCACCTGAGGGCTGACCTGGTATACGCTTGGCCTTCCGCGCAGATCGCGGTCATGGGCGCTGACGGAGCCGTCAACGTCCTGTACGCCAAGGACATACAAGCCGCGGAGGATCCTCGGGAGCAGGACCGGATCAGGGAGGAGAAGAAAGCCGAGTACGAGGAGCTCTTCAACAATCCCTACCAGGCGGCCGAGAAAGGCTATATCGACGACGTGATCGAGCCCAGGAACACGCGATTCCGTGTTATCAGGGCCCTTGAGCAGCTGGCCGGCAAGAGGCAGACGATGCCCTCGAAGAAACATGACAACCTCCCTCTGTAAACAATGAGACGATTCAAGATTTTTTTCGCCGCGGTCTCGCTGCTGTCCGGAGTCTCTCTCGGTGCGCAGAACCTCTCCGACCTGATCATCGGTGAGGCGCTGGTGGAGAACACCGGCGGAGTAACCGACGGCTACGGGCGGAAGAACGGCTGGATCGAGCTGTTCAACACTTCCAGCGGATCGGTCAAGTTCGGAGGGTGTTATCTCTCCGACGACAAGTCCGACCTGAAGAAATACCATATACCGACCTCGGACCTGTCCACCAGACTGGGGCCGAGGCAAAGCGTGGTTTTTTACGCCAGCGGGGACTCGTTCCAAGGCACGTACTATACCAATTTCCACCTTCGCCGGGGATCGACACTGTACCTTGTGAGCAATGACGGCAAAACGATCATCGACCAGATAGACATCCCCGCCGACCTTCCGGCCGACCATTCCGTCGTCAAGGTCCCGAAGGGGGTGAAAGGTCTGGATTTCGAGACAAGGATATCCGACAAGCCCACACCGGGAGCTTACAACGGGGATGTGGACGCCAAGACCAAGAGCGAGGTCATGAAAGAGAAAGATCCTCACGGATGGGTCCTGACGCTGATCGCCGTCTCGGTCGTGTTCACCGCCCTCATGATCCTGGCGTTCATATTCGGATTGATCGGGAATATCCACAAGCGTCCTCGCTCCGGAGCCCCCAAAGAAGTCAAGCGTAAGAAAGTCAAGGCCACGTCAAAAGACGTGGGGATAACCCCGGAGATCGCCGCCGCCATCTGCATGGCTCTCTCCCAAGAGTCCGGCGGGGAGGTTCAGGCCGCGATAGCGCTCGCCCTCCACGACTACCTCGGAGCCGGGATCCACGATCTGGAGAGTTTCGCTCTGACCATAGTCCCTTCAGGTCAGAGCGGATGGACGGACAAGACCCAGACATTCAGACAATCACCACGATAATAATAAGAGACACAGATATGAAGACCTACAAATTCAAGATTAACGGTAACGAGTACAATGTCGAGATCAACTCCGTGGAAGGAGCCGTCGCCGATGTCTCCGTGAACGGAACCTCGTACAAGGTCGAGATGGAGACCCCCGTAGCCCCCGCCCCCGTCATCGCGAACGCCAGTGAAGGGCCCAAGGCCAGTCCTGTTGATTCTTCGGCCTCGCCTAAGAATGACACCAACGCTCCGGCCCAAGGCGCCGGAAAGGCCGTCACCTCCCCTCTCCCTGGCGTTATCATCGAGGTCTCCGTCAAGGAGGGCCAGGCGGTGAAAGCCGGGCAGAAAGTGGCTGTGATCGAAGCGATGAAGATGGAGAACGAGATACAGGCCTCCACCGACGGTACCGTCACCGCGGTCCTTGTGAATAAGGGCGACTCTGTCCTTGAGGGCGCCGAGATAGTCAAGATAGCCTAGGATGAGTACCATCATAGAAAGCCTCCGGCAGTTTTGGTATTTCACCGGATTCGCCAACGCGACATGGCAGAACTTCGCCATGATCTTGATCGGCGTGTTGTTCATCACCATCGCTATCAAGAAGGGCTGGGAGCCTCTGCTTCTTGTCCCGATCGGGTTCGGCATGATCATCGGGAACATCCCGATGTTCCCCGGGCTGAACATCGGGGTCTATGAGGACGGCTCGGTTCTGAACACCCTGTACCAGGGAGTGAAACAGGGATGGTATCCTCCACTGATATTCCTTGGGATCGGCGCCATGACCGACTTCTCCGCCCTGATCTCTCAGCCACGTCTTCTACTGATCGGAGCCGCGGCCCAGACGGGCATTTTCGGGGCTTACCTGCTGGCTCTCGCGCTAGGTTTCGACCCCAACCAGGCCGGCGCCATCGGCATCATCGGTGGCGCTGACGGCCCCACAGCCATATTCCTCTCCTCCAAACTGGCGCCGGACCTCATGGGAGCGATCGCCGTCAGCGCGTATTCGTACATGGCCCTGGTGCCTGTGATCCAAAGGCCTATCATGCTTGCCCTGACCACGAGGAAAGAGCGTCTCATGAAGATGCCCGCTCCCAGGCAGGTCAGCCAGAGGGAGAAAATCGTGTTCCCCATCGTTGGATTCCTCCTCACGGCTTTCATCGTTCCGTCAGGACTTCCCCTCCTGGGCATGCTTTTCTTCGGGAACCTGTTGAAAGAGAGCGGAGTGACCAGACGTTTGGCCGAGACCGCGAGAGGTCCTCTGATCGATGTCGTGACCACTTTGATAGGCCTGACCGTGGGCGCCTCGACACAGGCGGACAAGTTCCTCACGGGAGCTTCCCTGAAGATATTCCTTCTCGGATTGCTGTCATTCGTGATCGCCACCACCGTCGGTGTCTTGTTCGTCAAGTTCTGGAACCTGTTCCTCAAGGGAGACAGGAAGATCAACCCTCTCATCGGCAACGCCGGCGTCTCCGCCGTGCCGGACAGCGCCCGCGTGTCCGAGGTTGTCGGACGGGAATTTGACCCCAACAACCATCTGCTGATGCACGCCATGGGCCCGAATGTGGCCGGGGTCATAGGATCGGCGGTAGCGGCCGGTATCTTGCTAGGATTCCTCGGTTAAAGAGATTCTGACTAATAACACAATCATAATTATGGACAATAAACTCCAAGAACTCACCGACAAACTCTATAAAGAAGGACTGTCCAAAGGCAAGGAAGAGGGCGAGGCCATCATTATCAAGGCTCAGGAAAAAGCCACGATGATCATCGAGGACGCCCAGAAGAAGGCCAAGGAGATTATCAAGAAAGCCGAGGAGGACGCCAGAGATTTCCGGGTTAAAGTAGAAGGTGACGTGAAGATGGCCGCGACCCAGAGCGTGCAGGCGACCAAGATGGACATCGAGAACCTCATGGTCAAAGGTATGGTCGGCGGCAAGGCGGTCTCGGCGCTTTCTTCCGCCGAATTCGTGAAAGAGATCATCCAGGCCGTCGCCAGGAATTTCAACTCGCAGGAGAGCGTGGATCTTGAGATCGTCCTTCCTGAGAGCCTTAAAAGCGAGCTGGAGCCATTCGTCAGCGGGGAACTCGCCAAAAGTCTGTCCTCAAAAGTCTCGGCTTCTTTCTCAGGCAAGGTGGCCGGCGGTTTCACTATCGGGCCTAAGGACGGGTCATATTTCATAGATCTGACCTCCGAGGCGTTCGAGAGCCTTATCAGCGAGTACATGAGACCCATGACACGTAAGATGCTCTTCGGAGAGTGATGGCGAACTACGAGTACATAATCGCCAGCCTGCCCCCTCTTTCCCCCGATTGGAGATTCGGGGAAGGGAGGACTCTTGATTACTATCTTGACTGGATCAAGTCCCGATTATCGGCAAGAGACGCGAAAACGGTAGACACCCTTATCGACGGGTTCAAGGAAGAGAGTCTGGGCAAGGAGTTTTACGAGGCCGCCCTAAAGAGCGGGAACCGCTTCATAAGGGAATATTTCTCCTTCGACCTGAACTTCCGCAACGTGAAGGCCAGGTTTGTGAACAACGCTTTCGGCAGGCCTGAGGACACCGACACCATCGACCTTGAGACAGGCGTGTTCGAAGAGGCCGGGAAAGTCGAGGAAGCGCTCTCCGGCTCCGACATCATCGCTCGGGAGAGAGCGCTGGACTCGATACGATGGGAGAAGATAGGAGCTTTGACCACTTTCAACTATTTCGACATGGACGCCATCCTGGGTCTGGTCGCCAAGATGCTTCTGGTTGACAGGTGGCACTCTCTCGACGAGGAGAGGGGCCGCGACATGTTCGACACCTTGATCGCGGAGACAAGAAGAACTTTCGGCGGCGTGAGATACACGGCGCCCGCGAACGAATAACACGAGAATCATGATATGAAGACAACTGGTAAAGTAACAGGAATCGTCTCCAACCTGGTCACAGTCCAGGTGGACGGGCCTGTGGCCGAGAACGAGCTTTGCTATATCACACTAGGGGGTGTTCCACTCCTGGCCGAGGTCATCAAGATCAACGGTGACAAAGCCTCCGTCCAGGTTTTCGAGAGCACCCGCGGGCTCAAGAACGGGGACACGGTCGAGTTCGAGGGGAGGATGCTCGAGGTCACCTTGGGTCCGGGACTTCTGTCCAGTGTTTACGACGGTCTGCAGAACAATCTCACCACCATGGAATCGGTGTTCCTCAAGAGAGGCGAATACACCGATCCTCTCGACCACGACAAGATGTGGGAGTTCACCCCCATCGCCTCAGAGGGAGACACCGTAGTGGCCGGGGACTGGCTCGGTGAGGTCAAGGAAGGCTGGCTGCCACATAAGATAATGGTCCCTTTCTCTTTCAAGGGAGAGTTCAAAGTCAAGAAAGTTGTTCCTGCCGGGAGCTACAACATTGACATGATCGTGGCGACCCTCACGGATGAGGCGGGAGAATCGAGATATGTCACAATGACGCAGAAATGGCCGGTCAAGGTGGCTGTCAAGGCCTACAGGGAGAAACCCAGGCCCCAGAAGATCATGGAGACTGGAGTGAGATGCATCGACACTTTCAACCCAATCGCCGAGGGAGGCACGGGATTTATCCCAGGCCCCTTCGGGTGCGGTAAGACCGTCCTTCAGCACGCTATCGCGAAGCAGGGCGAGGCCGACGTGATAGTCATGGCGGCCTGCGGCGAGAGGGCCAACGAGGTCGTGGAGATATTCACGGAATTCCCAGAGCTGATCGACCCGCACACAGGAAGGCGCCTTATGGAGCGCACCACCATTATCTGCAACACCTCCAACATGCCCGTGGCTGCCCGCGAGGCCTCGGTTTACACCGCGATGACGATCTGTGAGTATTACCGGGCCATGGGCCTGAAATGCCTCCTGCTCGCTGACTCCACGTCTCGTTGGGCGCAGGCGCTCAGGGAGATGTCCAACAGGATGGAGGAACTTCCAGGAGCTGACGCCTTCCCTGTTGATTTGTCCGCTATTATCTCCAACTTCTACTCGAGGGCCGGGATGGTCGTGCTGAACAACGGGCAGACAGGCGCGGTGACCTTCATAGGCACGGTCTCCCCGGCCGGAGGAAACCTCAAGGAGCCTGTGACCGAGTCCACCAAGAAGGCCGCCAGGTGCTTCTACGGGCTCGAGCAGAACCGCGCCGACCAGAAAAGGTACCCGGCCGTCAACCCCATCGAGTCCTATTCCAAATACCTCGAGTACCCAGAGATCGTCTCCTGGCTCGACGAGAACGTGCAACACGGATGGGTGGACAACGTGCTGAAAGCCAAGAACACGCTCAGAAGGGGCCGGGAGGCCTATGAGCAGATCAACATCCTCGGCGACGACGGGGTTCCTATCGGCTACCACGTCAGTTTCTGGAAGTCGGAGCTGATCGACTTCGCTTTCCTACAGCAAGACGCGTTCGACAGCGTCGACGCCCTGTGCCCCATCGAGCGTCAAAAATACATGCTCGACCTTACCCTGGAACTCTGCGACATCGAGTACCAGTTCGAGGACTTTGAGAAATGCAGGGACTTCTTTAAGGAGCTGATCAACGACTTGCGCCAGATGAACTATACCGAGTTCCACAGCGAGGCGTTCGAGGCATACGCTAACAAAACCCGTAAACTGGCTCGTGAATATGGCGAATAAAGCATATCAAAGAATCTACACCAAACTGGACGCCATCACGAAGGCGACAGTCTCCCTTAAAGCGAAGGGGGTCTCGAATGACGAGTTGGCGGTCGTGGGCGGACGCCTGGCCCAAGTCGTGAAGACAAAGGGCGACCTGGTGACCCTCCAGGTGTTTTCCGGGACTGAGGGTATTCCCACCGACGCCGAGATCACATTCATCGGACAGCCCCCGACTCTCAAAGTCTCCGACCAGCTTTCCGGTCGATTCTTCAACGCCTACGGCCGCCCCATCGACGGCGGGCCTGAGGTGGAGGGCGAGGAAAGGGAGATCGGCGGACCTTCCGTCAACCCTTACAAAAGGCGCCAGCCCTCGGAGTTGATCCCGACCGGGATCGCCGGCATCGACCTCAACAACACGATTGTCTCCGGGCAGAAAATCCCCTTCTTCGCCGACCCTGACCAGCCATACAACCAGGTCATGGCCGACGTGGCCTTGAGAGCGGACGTGGACAAGATCATTCTCGGGGGGATGGGACTGTCAAACGACGACTACCTGTTCTTCCGCAACGCCTTCGAGGAGGCCGGGGCCTTGGACAGGATCATCTGCTTCGTCAACACGACTGAGGATCCGCCGGTGGAGCGTCTGCTCGTCCCGGACATGGCTCTCACGGCGGCTGAGTACTTCGCCGTTGACAAGAACGAGAAAGTTCTTGTGCTGCTCACTGACATGACACTTTACGCCGACGCCCTCTCTATCGTGTCGAACCGTATGGACCAGATCCCCTCGAAGGACTCCATGCCCGGATCCCTGTATTCGGATCTCGCCAAGATTTACGAGAAGGCGGTACAGCTGCCCACGGATGGCTCCATAACGATTATCGCCGTCACGACCCTGAACGACGGGGACATCACCCACGCCATCCCGGACAACACCGGATACATCACTGAGGGACAGCTGTTTCTCCGCGCTGACTCCGACTCGGGGAAGGTCATCATCGACCCCTTCCGCTCCCTCTCAAGGCTTAAGCAAAGAGTCCAGAACATCAAGACGCGCGAGGATCACAGCCAGGTCATGAACGCCGGCGTGAGGCTTTTCGCGGACGCGCAGAACGCCAAGACGAAACTCGAGAACGGATTCGACCTCTCCGACTACGACCATCGTTGTCTCGAGTACGCCAAGGAATACGCCACAAGGCTGCTCTCGATCGATGTCAACATCTCCATCACAGAGATGCTCGACACGGCCTGGGAGCTCTTCGGGAAGTATTTCAGCAAGGCCGAGACCGGTATCAAGCAATCCCTGATCGACAAATACTGGAAAGGCCGATAGGAATGGCTATCAAGTTTCAATACAACAAGACCGCGCTGAACAACCTGCAGAAGCAGCTCAAGACGCGCCAGAAAGCCCTCCCCACATTGCAGAACAAGGAGAGCGCGCTGAGGCTTGAGGTGCGGAAAGCGAAGGACAAGAGCGAGAGCCTGATTCGGGAACTGGACGAGGCGGAGAAAAGATATGACTACCTCGCCCCGCTTTGGAACGAGTTCGAGCATGACATTGTGTCCATCTCCGACGTGGAGCTCAAGACGGTGAAGGTGGCCGGAGTCAAGTGTCCGGAGCTGGGTGAGATAAAATACGACATACGACCTTTCAACACCTTTGTGAAGCCGGCGTGGTATATGGACGGCGTAGCGATTCTCAAAGAGCTTTCCCGCCTGGGGATAGAATCAGAGGTTTACAAGGAGAAAAGAAGGATCCTGGACTTCCAAAGAAAAAAGACCACTCAGAAGGTCAACCTATACGAGAAAGTCCAGATCCCGGGATACCAGGAGGCTATCCGCAAGATAAAAAGGTACATGGAGGACGAGGAGAACCTGAGCAAGGCGTCTTCCAAGATAGTCAAGGAACGCCACGCCGCGGAGGAAGAAATGGAGGAGGAGAGCCATGATTGAGAAGATGACCAAATATTCCTTCGTTCTCCTGAGCGGAGACTCTGAGAGGTTCCTTGGCGAGCTCGAGGAACTTGGGGTCGTGGACATAACCCGCTCCGTGAAGCCCGTGGACGACAAATCCGCCAGACTTGCCGCTGAGGCGGAGGCTTGCCGGGAGGCGGTCAGACACCTGAAAGCGGCCGACCTCGAGTCCGACCCGGACCATAACAAGTTCTCCCCTTCGTCCGACGGCGTGATCGACCATCCGCTGGAACTGTTCCAGGAAGTTTATTCCAAGGAGAAGGCGCTCAAGAGTGAGATCGAGTCAGCGAGGAAAGAGTTGGAGGACTCCAGGGTATGGGGAAGATATGACAAGGATGTCATCGAGGAGCTTGAGGCCAGAGGATTGAGGATCCGCTTCTACCGTCTGCCCAAGAAAGCATACGACCCTTCCTGGGAGACTGAATATGTCATCAAGGAAATCGCCGACGACGGTAAACACATCTGGTTCGTCACCGTCTCGGACGATCCGGATTATTCATTCCCCGTCGAGGAACTGCCAACGCCCAATAGGGATCAAAGCGAGGCGGAAGGATTCCTCGCGGATCTTGAGGGAGAGATGATCGCCTGCAAAGGGCTGATTCTTAGCTTAAAAGATTACATCCCTGAATTAAACAAAAGGCAGGACAAGGCTCTGGCCGAGTTGCAGCGTCACCTCGCCGAGGCCGGCTCCGGGAAAGCCGCTGAGGGTCATGTCACCACTTTCGAGGGTTTCGCCCCGACCTTTGAGGACGAGAGGCTCTCACGGGCCTTCGACGACATGGATGGGGTATATTACATCAAAGAAACGGCGACCAAGGAGGACAATCCACCGATCAAGCTGAAGGGGAACCGCTTCACCAGGATGTTCACAGTCCTCACCGACATGTACGGCAGGCCGGAGTACAACGAGTTTGACCCCACCCCGTACCTCTCGGTCTTTTTCCTGCTGTTCTTCGCGATGTGCATGGGAGACGCCGGTTACGGGATAGCACTCATCATCATCGGCCTGCTTCTCCGAAGATCCGAAGGCATGAGGGATCTCTCACCTCTTGTTGCCACTCTCGGTGCCGGGACTTTCGTGATCGGTCTCGTGATGCACACTTTCTTCGGCTACGACATCTCCCAAGTCTCATGGATTCCGGGATGGATGAAGAAGTGCATGGTGACCGGGAATATCGCCGGATTCGACGCCAACATGGTCCTGTCGATCATAATCGGAGTCTTCCATCTTTGCCTCGCCTTTGTCCTCAAGGCTGTCTACGCGACAAAGAAACGTGGGTTCGCCAACTCGCTTGGCACCTGGGGATGGACACTCCTCGTCGTCGGCGGGGTAATCACCGGGGCCGTATCCCTCACCGGAGTCCTGAGCTCCTCCGTGACGAAGTGGATCATCATCGTGATAGGAATTATCTCCGCCGCGGGGATATTCCTCCTGAGCGACATACACCGCAACCCTCTCAAGAACATCGGCCCGGGCCTGTGGGAGACTTACAACACAGCCACGGGACTTCTGGGAGACGTCCTGAGTTACCTGCGACTCTACGCCCTCGGACTCGCCGGGGGCATGCTCGGCAAGGCTTTCAACGACATAGCCGCCATGACTGTCGGGGATGGGAGCTTCGGGATAGGCTGGTTGTTCTTTGTCCTTATATTCGTGATCGGGCACGCCCTCAATCTCGCCATGTGCTGCCTGGGCGCTTTCGTCCATCCGCTGCGACTTAACTTCCTAGAATTCTTCAAGAACAGTGGCTACGAGGGCAAGGGCAGAGTGTACAGACCAATAACAAACAAAATCAATAATCAATAAACATCATGAACGAAATTCTCGGTTATCTCGGGCTTGGGCTGATGCTGAGCCTCGCCGGTGTGGGAAGCGCCATCGGCACCACAATCGCCGGCAACGCCGCCGAAGGAGCGCTCAAGGCCGCCCCTGAAAAATCCAGCGGCTACCTGATCCTTTCCGCCCTTCCCGCCACCCAGGGCATCTACGGGTTCGTGGGCTTCTTCATGTGGCTGCTCGTCTATAAATTCGATTTCGCGGCCAACGGTCCCCTGCTCTTCGGTGTCGGCCTCGGTGTCGGTATAGTGTGCCTGATCTCGGCGATCCGTCAGGGACAGGTCTGCGCCAACGGTATCGTGGGAATATCCCAAGGCCATGACGTCCAGACCAATACCCTCATCTACGCCGCCCTCCCCGAGTTCTACGCCATCCTCGGGCTAGTCGGCGCCCTTATGCTCGTCCTCGCCATCTGATGAGCCTGATCAAATCAATCTCCGGGATTCGGGGAACCATCGGAGGGAAGCCCGGGGAAGGGCTTTCCCCCGTTGATATCGTGGGTTTCACATATGCCTATTGCGCCACCCTGCCCCAAAGGAAGCCGAAACCTGAGGGGGAGCGCTACAAGATCGTCGTCGGAAGGGACGCCAGGCTATCCGGTCCCATGGTCGAGAGCCTCGTGACAGGCACTCTTGTGGCTTGCGGGATAGATGTTGTCAAGATTGGTCTGGCGTCCACGCCGACCACTGAGATGGCCGTCGTTTTCGCCGGAGCGGACGGAGGCATAATCCTGACGGCTTCCCACAATCCCCGCCAATGGAACGCCCTGAAGTTGCTGAACGATAAGGGGGAGTTCCTCACAGCCGAGGAGGGCCAGGCCATCCTGGAAGTCGCCGCGAAAGGAGAATTCGATTTCGCCGGAGTGGACGAGCTCGGCCATGTCACCGAGCATGACTACACCGACGAGCATCTTGACGCCGTGCTCGCCCTTCCCGATGTGGATGTCGAGGCCATCGCGACCGCAGGGTTCAAGGTTGTCCTAGACTCCATCAACTCTGTCGGAGGTATAATCATGCCAAAACTTCTGGAGAGGCTCGGAGTTGATTGTTTGTGCCTGAACCGGGAACCGACCGGCGACTTCGCTCATAATCCGGAGCCGCTGCCAGCCAACCTCGTCGACTTGAGCGCCGAGGTCGTTCTCGCGAAGGCGGATCTCGGGATATCCGTGGACCCTGACGTGGACCGCCTTGCTTTCATCTGTGAGGACGGGGAGCCTTTCGGGGAGGAATACACCCTTGTCAGCGTGGCCTCATATCTCTTCGAGAGGGCCGCGAGAATCGCCGAGGCCGAGAGCCTCAGCCTCGAGGAGGTGACCTATCCATATTCCCCTGTATCTTGCTCAAACCTTTCGAGCAGCAGGGCCTTGAGGGATGTCACAGAGAGTTTCGGCGGTACTTATAAGGCCTCTGCCGTGGGCGAGGTGAATGTCACGACATTGATGCGCTCTTCCAACGCCTTGATCGGCGGCGAGGGGAACGGGGGTGTCATCTTCCCCGCCCTCCATTACGGGAGGGACGCCATGGCCGGAGTCGCGCTGTTCCTCTCGAACCTCGCGAGGAAGAAGATGAAAGTCAGCGAGCTGAAAAAGACATACCCTGAGTACCACATGGCGAAAAACAGGATAGAGCTTTCAGACAAGAGCCTGATAGACAAGATTTTGAATAAGCTCGAAGAGGTCTATGCCAGCGAGGACGTGAACCGCGAGGACGGGGTGAAGATCAGTTTCGAGGCTGAGCGGAAGTGGGTGCATCTGCGCCGCTCAAACACTGAGCCGATTATCAGGATTTATTCAGAGGCCCCCACAGCCGAGGCCGCCGAGGCCCTCGCCGAGGAGGTCATCCGTATCGCGGGCACTGTCATTAATGGTTAGCGGACATGTTCTCGTTCAGGACCACGGCGCTGGAGGACCAGCTGGACAAGGCTTTGCTTGGAGGCAAGGTCGGGTGTTTCTGCACCCAGAACTGCTGGGACACCGCCCGGGGCCGCTACATGCACGACCTTTTCAGGGAGAGAGGCAACCTCGCCGCCCTTTTCAGCCCGAGGGACACCGAGCTTACCCCAGGCACAAACCATATCGCCTTCGAGCCATCTGACTTCACTGACCTGGACGCTGTCGTGGTCGAGATCCAGGACGCCGGGGCGAGATATTTCAATTACACCAAGGACGTTTTCCGCCTTATGGAGATCATGACCGGGATGGAGAACTCCCCTTCCCTGTACATCGTCGATCATATCAACCCGGCGGGAAGGATTGTCGAGGGCTCGATGCCTTCAGGGACAGCGGAGCCGCATACTCCAAAGGTCGCTCACCGTCACGGGCTCACGCTCGGGGAGCTTTGCGCGCTGTACTACAACGAGATAGGGGCCTCGTTCCCCCTGCATGTAATCTCCGCTCTGGCCAGCGACGCCACAAGGCAACTACTGCCTTGGACAATAGCGCCCGCCTCTGATATTCCCGGAATGTTCACATGCCAGATGTACCCGGGAGGAGGCCTGTGGAACAACACCACCATCACCCCCGCCATCGGCACGGCCCGTCCGTACGAGTATTTCGGGGCTCCCTTCATCAAGCACAGCCAAGTTGACATCATCCCGGCTCCACCCGGGACTCTGATGCGGCCATGCACGTTCACCCCCGCCGCCGGACGGCACCAGGGGCAACGCTGTCAGGGCTACCAAATCATGCTCCAGCCTGGCGCGGAGTATCACTCGCTCCTGCACACTGTCCGTCTGATCAGGTACTTCCTTGAGAGATACCCTCAATTCGAGCTGCTCCCCGGCTTCGAAGAGAAACTCGCCGACTCGACGCTGTTGGCCTACATCGAGGGGAAAACGGATTATCAGGAGGCCCGGGAGCATGTCAAGCTGGAAGAGCAGAAATGGATCCGCAAGGCCAAGCGCTACACCCTATACGATGACCAGCCATACAGGATCAAATGATAAAATTGACCTCGAACGCTTGATTATTCGGATAAAAGGGTTATCTTTGCAGGCTTTTTACAGCGAATGATTGTACAATTAAGATCGTAAAGCAATGAAAAAAGGACTTCATCCCGAAACCTACCGCCTTGTAGCTTTCAAGGATATGTCAAACGAGACCGTGTTCATCACCCG
>CADBRH010000053.1 GCA_902797035.1 uncultured Bacteroidia bacterium
ACAAGCCGTTCATCATCCGCAAGCTCATAGAGCGCGGAATCGTCAAGACTGTCAAATCCGCCAAGAAGATAGTCGACAGGAAGGATCCCGTCATCTGGGACATCCTGGAGAATGTCATGAAGGGACATCCGGTCCTGCTGAACCGCGCGCCGACCCTCCACAGGCTCGGTATCCAGGCTTTCCAGCCCAGGATGATCGAGGGGAAGGCCATCCAGCTCCATCCGCTCGCCTGCACCGCGTTCAACGCCGATTTCGACGGTGACCAGATGGCTGTCCACCTCCCGCTCGGCAACGCCGCCATCATGGAGGCCCAGCTGCTGATGCTCGGGTCGCAGAATATTCTCAACCCCGCCAACGGCACCCCTATCACCGTGCCTTCGCAGGACATGGTCCTTGGTCTTTACTACATCACCAAGATCAGGCCCGGCGCCAAGGGAGAGGGGATGAACTTCTACGGTCCGGAGGAGGTCATCGTGGCCTACAACGAGAAAGCCATCGACATGCACGCCAAGATCGGGGTGAGACTCCCCGTCGACAAGCGGGATCCTTCCAAGGGAGAGCGTCTTGTCCAGACTACAGCCGGTCGCGTCATCGTCAACCAGTATGTGCCCGAGGAGGTTCCCTACGTCAACGAGGTGCTTGGAAAGAAGCCTCTGCGTAAGATCATCACCGACGTCATCAAGAACACCGGTGTGACCCGCACGGCCCAGTTCCTCGACGACATCAAGAATCTCGGTTACGACCAGGCGTTCCGCGCGGGTATCTCCTTCAATCTCGGTGATGTCATTATCCCCAAGGAGAAATCCGACCTTATCGAGAAGGGTTACAAGCAGGTCGAGGAAGTCAAGAACAACTACTCGATGGGTTTCATCACCAACAACGAGCGTTACAACAAAGTCATCGACCTCTGGACATCCATCGACAACAGGCTCACCGGTATCGTTGAGAAGCAGATCTCCGCGGACCAGCAGGGTTTCAACCCGGTCTACATGATGCTGGATTCCGGAGCCCGCGGTTCCACGCAGCAGATCAAGCAGCTCTGCGGCATGCGCGGCCTTATGGCCAAGCCCCAGAAATCCGGAGCCTCCGGAGCGGAGATTATCGAGAACCCCATCATCTCCAACCTGAAGGAGGGTATGACGGTGCTCGAGTATTTCATATCCACCCATGGAGCCAGAAAGGGTCTGGCGGACACCGCCCTCAAGACCGCTGACGCCGGTTACCTCACCCGCCGTCTGGTCGACGTCTCGCACGACGTGATCATCACGGAGGAGGACTGCGGCACCCTCAGGGGTCTTATCGCCACCGCCATCAAGAACAAGGACGAGATCGTCGAGTCCCTCGGAGAGAGGATTCTCGGACGCACCTCGGTCCACGATATTTTCAACCCTTTGACCGGAGAACTCATCATAAGGGCCGGAGAGGAGATCCGCGAGGATACCGCCGCCCTTATCGACTCCCTGCCGATCGAGCAGGTCGAGATCCGCTCTGTCCTCACCTGCGAGTCCCGTCACGGCGTCTGCGCCAAGTGCTACGGACGCAACCTGGCGACCAGCAGGATGGTGGAGAAGGGCGAGGTCGTCGGTGTCATCGCCGCGCAGTCCATCGGTGAGCCGGGAACACAGCTTACCCTCCGTACTTTCCACGTCGGTGGAACGGCGTCCAGCACTGCCGCCGACTCCTCCATCGAGTCCAAGTACGACGGAAAGGTCGTGTTCGAGGAGCTCAGAACCATCCAGAAGGTCGGAGAAGACGGAGATGTCCAGGACATCGTGGTCAGCCGTATGACCGAAGTCAGCATCATAGACGAGAACCCCGGTATCACCTATTCCCACTATGATGTCCCTTACGGCTCCAGGCTGTATTTCAAGGACGGTGACAAGATCAAGAAGGGCGACCTTCTCTGCGAGTGGGATCCTTACAACGCCACGACCATCGTCGAGACAGCCGGTAAGGTCCAGTTCGACAACTTGATCGAAGGCGTCACCTACCGCGAGGAGATCTCCGACGAGTTCGCCGTCAACAAGGACAAGGTCATCATCGAGGCCAAGGACAAGACGAGGAACCCCTCGATCATCATCGTGGACGCCAACGGCGAGCAGCTCAGGCAGTACAACCTGCCTGTGGGCGCCCACATCATCCCGAACAACGGCGACAATGTGAGTGTCGGTGACGTGATCATCAAGATCCCCCGCGCCATCGGTAAGTCCAGCGATATCACCGGTGGTCTGCCCAGGGTCACCGAGCTGTTCGAGGCCAGGACTCCTTCCGCCCCCGCCATTCTCTCCGAGATCAACGGGGAGGTGCTCATGGGCAAGGTCAAGAGGGGCAACCGCGAGATCATCGTCAAGAACAAGGCCGGTATCGAGAAGCGTTATCTCGTGCCCACCACCAAGCAGATCCTTGTGCAGGAGAACGACTACGTCAAGGCCGGCACCAAGCTGTCCGACGGAGGAATATCCCCGACCGACATCCTCAATATCCTCGGACCTGTCAAGGCCCAGGACTACATTGTCAACGAGGTCCAGGCGGTCTACCGTCTGCAGGGTGTGAAGATCAACGACAAGCATTTCGAGATCATCGTGCGCCAGATGATGCGCAAGGTCCAGATCACGGATCCAGGCGACACCGAGTTCCTCCACGAGGAGCTTGTTGACAAGTGGGATTTCATGGACACCAACGACCGCATCTTCGGCAAATCCTATGTCCTTGACCCGGGCGACAGCCAGAGGTTCATGCTGGGCGACATCGTCGATCCGCGCGACATGAGGAACGAGAACTCGTCGCTGGAGCGTCAGGGTCTCAAGATGATGACTGTCCGCGACGCGAAGCCGGCGACGGCCAAGCTCGTGCTGCAGGGCATCACCAGGGCCGCTCTCCGCACAAACAGCTTCATCTCGGCGGCGTCCTTCCAGGAGACCACCAAGGTGCTCAGCGAGGCCGCTATCAGGGGCCGCGTGGACTACCTCGAGGGTCTCAAGGAGAACGTCATCTGCGGTCATCTCATCCCGGCCGGAACAGGCCAGAAGGAGTTCCAGGACATCCTGGTCGGCCGCAAGGACGAGTACGAGGCTCAGATGAGCGAGCTCTAGGAATACCCCGAACGAAAGAATCCGACCCTTGACGGGCCGGATTTTTTTTATATATTTACGAGTATGAAAGAGAGGATACAGCGTTTCGGGCGGAGTCTTAGCGCGATGGTGATGCCGAACATCGGCGCCTTCATCGCCTGGGGTCTCATCACGGCGTTGTTCATCCCCGGAGGCTGGTGGCCGAACGAGAGCCTCGCCAAGTTAGTCTCCCCGACGCTAAAATATCTTCTCCCCACCCTGATAGCCTTCACGGCGGGAAAGAATGTCGGAGGTTACAGGGGAGGCGTGGCCGGAGCGGTCGCCGCGATGGGAGTCATCATCGGCACTGAGACCCCGATGTTCCTCGGAGCCATGATCATGGGCCCCATCGCCGGCTGGTGTGTCAAGCGTTTCGACAAACTGGTCGAAGGGAAGATCAGGGCCGGCTTCGAGATGCTGGTGGACAATTTCTCCCTGGGAATCATCGCTATGCTCCTCGCCATCGCCGGCTATCTACTCATCGGTAACGTGGTGGACCACCTGACCGTTCTGCTGAGCTCGGGAGTCAATTGGATGCTTGCCCACAAGATGAATCCCCTGCTGGCCATTCTTGTCGATCCGGCCAAGGTCCTTTTCCTCAACAACGCGGTCAACCACGGCATCATGACCCCTCTCGGAATCCAGCAGGCCGCCGAGTTCGGACAGTCTATGCTATTCCTAGTCGATCCGAATCCCGGACCCGGACTGGGTATCCTTCTCGCTTGCTGGGCGTTCGGCAAAGGAATGACCAGGGACTCCGCCCCGGGAGCCGTAGTGATCCAGCTTTTCGGCGGCATTCACGAGATCTATTTCCCCTATGTCCTGGCCAGGCCGGTCCTGCTCCTGGCCGTCATGACCGGGAATATCTGCTCGCTGCTGTTCTTCACCTTCACCGGATTCGGGCTTGTGGCGCCAGCCTCTCCGGGAAGTATAATATCAATCATATTGATGTCTCCAAAAGGCCGGCTGCTCATAGGTATCCTGGGAGTGATGATAGGCACAGCCGTATCTTTCCTGCTGGCCATACCGATGGTCAAGGCGAGGCCTGATTTCCAAAGCGAGGAGGAGTCCCCCGCCACACCTGTCGGAGCCGGTGAAGCCCTCCCCGCCATCTCTGGAGGCATTAAGAAGATTGTTTTCGCCTGCGACGCCGGAATGGGTTCCAGCGCCTTGGGGGCCACACGTTTCAAGGCAAGACTCCTCAAGAACGGGATCGACTGGATCACCTGCGTCAACTCAGCCGTCGATTCCATCCCTCCCGACGCTGACATCGTGGTCTGCCAGAGCGTCCTGGCAGGAAGGATCCAGGGCCACGAGGCTGTCCAGATAACAAACTTCATCTCTGACCCCGCCCTCGACGCACTCGCCGAGCGCCTGAAAACCCCGAAAGCCCCCGTCCTGATTGAACGGGATATTCTCGCGGGACTGCCATCCGAGAGCAAAGAGGCGGCTATCCTCCGGGCCGGAAGGCTTCTGGAGGAATCCGGCTACGCGGAGAAGGGTTACGCCGAGTCGATGCTCGAAAGGGAGAGGCTGGCCACAACCTACATGGGGATGGGAGTGGCCATCCCGCACGGGACCTCGGAAGCGAAAGGGAAGGTCAAGAGTAGCGGAATCTCCGTCCTCCAATATCCGGAAGGCGTTGATTTTGAGGACGAGAAAGCGTATCTTGTGATAGGGATCGCCGGCCAGGGCGACGAGCACATCGACCTGCTCGCCAAAGTCTCCGAAGCCCTTGAGGACGAGGACACCCTCCGGTACCTCAGCCACGAGGCCGACAGCTCAGGAATATTCGAGAAACTTAAATGACATGGTATCAAGGAAAACCACGATAAAAGCCGCCGAAGGCCTGCACACCCGTCCGGCGGGTGAACTTGTGAAGATCGCGAAGTCTTTCCCCGGAACCAGAACCATGATCACCAACGGGACCAGGGAGGTTAACGCCGCCAGCGTCCTGTCCATCCTCAGCCTGGCCCTCAAGAAAGGGACTGAGGTGGAGATCAAGGCCGAGGGGCCCGACGAGGGGAAGGCGGTCGATGCGTTGAAAGAGTTTCTGGACAACTTGGAATGATAGGTGATGGAAGGGAGAGTCACTATAGGGACAGCGTGGATCCTGGACCGGGGGAAGGTCGCCGGAAAAGGCCGCGAAAGGACGCTCGATGAAGCCATAACCATTGAGAAACAAAGGGTTAAGGCCGCGATTGAGAATAGTCCTGTCCCGGGGTTATTCTCCGCTCACCTTGAGATGCTGGAGGATCCGCTGCTCCTCGACACTATCAACAGGAACATCGATGAAGGCATGACTCCCGCCTCCGCCGTCAAAGCCGCCGGCGAGGAGATCGCCGGAATGTTCAGCGGGATTGATGACGAGTACCTAAAAGCGAGGGCCGACGATGCCCGCGACATTTGCCGCTGCCTGGAGAACAGCTTGCTCGGCATCACCGGCGAGCCTTTCGAGGATATTACCGAAGAGGCCGTCGTCGTCGCTGAGGAACTATTCCCTTCCGACACCGCCCGGATGGATCTGGATAAAGTCAAGGCGTTCGTGACCGCCAAAGGCAGCCCCACTAGCCATGTCCGCGTCATCGCCCGGAGCCGGGGAATCGCCGCCGTCAGCGGGACGGACATCAGCGGGATACACCAGGGAGACCGCCTCCTGGTCCTCGAGGACGAGGCCAAAGTCATCGTGAATCCGGACGGGGAGACAATCAAGACCTTCCTCCCAAGGATGGCTGACGGGAATATATTCCCTGAAGAGGCCAGGCGGCGTGTGAGGGAATCCGGAGTGAAGATCTACTGTAACGCCGGGTCAGTCAAGGACGTGAAAGCCGCCATCAAGAGCGGCGCGGACGGGATCGGGCTGTTCAGGACCGAGTTCGTCTTCATGGGAAAAGAGATTCCCCCGACCGGGGAGGAGCAATACCGTATTTATCGTGAGGCTGTGGAAGCCTGCGAAGGTAAGCCATTGACCATAAGGACTTTGGATGCGGGCGGCGACAAGCCTGTACCCTGTCTGGGTCTGGCGAGGGAGGATAACCCTTTCCTCGGGATGAGGGGCATAAGACTCTCGCTCGCGAGGAAAGACTTGTTCAAGGATCAGATCCGGGCGATTCTCAGGGCAAGTGCCCACGGCGAGATCAGGCTGATGTTCCCTATGGTTGCCAGAGTGGCCGAAATCATTGAGGCGAAGGCGATTGTCTCGGAAATCACGGCCAGTCTCGAGGCCGAGGGGATCCCCTTTGACATGAATATGAAGATCGGGATAATGATAGAGACGCCCGCCGCCGTCCTCACGGCTGACCTCATGGCCAGCGAGACAGATTTCTTCAGCGTTGGCACCAACGACCTTTCCCAGTACATCATGGCAGCCGGCAGGGATAACTCCTCAGTGTCCTATCTTCTCAACCCGTTGGACGACGCTATGGTACGGGCTTTGCGAATGGTTGTGGAGGCCGCCCGCGGGAAAGGTATTCCTGTCGGTGTGTGCGGCGAGGCGGCCGCTGACCCGGAAGTGGCGACCGTGCTGTGCGACCTTGGCTTTGACAGCCTTAGTGTAGGCTCACCGTCATTGATTAAAGAACTGAAAGGGAACGATTGATTATGAATATTATACGGCACCTCATACTACTGGCGGCGCTGTCGCTGTCCTGTCTGGGAGCGATGGCGCAGGAGAGCGACTCCACCTCGAAGATCAACAAGAAGAATCTTGTCGTCAAGGAATGGAACACCGGTTCCAGAGGCGGCAGGATCCTTGACCATGTGACAGTTTTCTCCCCAGAAGGAAAGAAAATCGAGGAGACTGAATACGACTCGACCGGAAGGCAGAAGTGGCGCAAGCGCTATGAGTGGGGGGACAACGAGAAGATGACCAGGGAGTTGCTGTACGACGAACGCAATCGCCTAGTCAACTATAAGAAGTTCGAATACAACGAGTTCGGCAAGAAAAAGACACAGTACACCTACGATCCGAAAGGAAGACTTGTCTCCACAAAGACATACGAATACATAACCCAGGATGCGTGAGGCCCTTCATAACCTGCTCCCGATCACACTTGAGGAGATGGATTCCATCAAGCTCATGAACCGGGTTGACACCAAGTACCTCACGGACGAGGCGACCCTCGTCAAGGTGCTGGAAGACTCGGCGGCGGCCGGTTATCGGGCCCTCGTGACCGGAGGGTCTATGGTAATCCCCTACAACTCAATCTATTACGATACTAAAGGACTGAGGATGTTCCTCGACCACCGCAACCAGAAGCTCAACCGGCAGAAAGTCAGGACCAGGGAATATGTAAACTCGGGTATCGCCTATCTCGAGATCAAGCGTAAGAAGAACAACGGGCGGGTGAAAAAGAAGAGGATCCAAATCCCCCCCGGCGAGATGACAGACTTCTCGACAGACGGGGACGCCGTCTCTTTCCTCGAGCGGCAATCGGACTTCACTCTCAGCCGGCTATCCCCCGTGCTCTCGACTGAGTTCGACCGGATCACACTGGTCAACCCCTCGAAGACCGAACGGATAACCATTGACAAGCGATTGGAATTCAACAATTTCCGCACAGGGAAAAGAGCCTCTCTACTGGACACTGTAATCATAGAGATCAAGCAGGACGGCAGGGCGGCGAGCCAGATGAAGGGCATACTCCTGGATCATAGGGTAAAGCCTGTCAGGGTAAGTAAATATTGCGTGGCCGTGACTCTCACAGACAGTTCCGCCAGAAGCGGACGCTTCAAGGAGAAAGTCCGCGCCATAGAGAAAACGATAAATAAAAAAATCACAGTGATATGATATCGATGCAAGACCTGGGGGAATTCACCCTCGCCGACGAGGACATCATCGACGTCCAATCCATCACCGACGCCATGATGTCCACCAGCCAGAGCGTCGCCGAGCTGGCGATACGCTTCTTTCTCAACCTGGCGGTGTGCTGGATTCTCGTCCAGTTCTTCTATTACAGGAAGAGCCGCCGCAGGGACTATTATTTCACCTTCATGGTGTTCTCCTCGGCGATGCTGATGCTCCTCTACATGATGGGCAACGTGGAGGTCGGAGTCGGGCTGACCCTCGGTCTGTTCGCCATTTTCGGGGTCATCAGGTACCGCACCGAGACCGTGCCGATCCGGGAGATGACCTATCTGTTCGTTATCATCGCCCTGGCCGCCATGAATGGCCTGGCGCCGGTCTTCAAACTTGTCGGGGCCGCCACCGACCACGCCCATTACGAGCTATCGACAGGGACGCTGTCCGTCATGGTGATAGCCAACGCTCTGGTGGTCTGCCTGATATGGGTTCTCGAGAGCCCGAGGCTCCTCCATCACACCTCGACCAAGCTCGTCCTGTACGACAGAATAGACCTGATTGTCCCCGAAAGGCGCGGCGAGCTTATCGCCGACCTTGAGAAACGCGTGGGTGTCAAGGTGGACAATGTCGAGATCGGGCATGTCGATTTCCTGCGGGACGCCGCTTTCATCAAAGTCTATTACACTCTCGAGGAGGGCCAGATCTCAACAATCGACTCTCTTACCAGAGCCAAGGATTTCGTGGAGCAATAATGTGAAATGAGAAAAAGACTATACATACTCATCATTCTTCTCGCCGCTTTCCCCGGACTCTCAAAAGCCCAGGGGACGGACAATGAGCTGGAGAACGACTTCGGGGCCAGGGTCTCAGTCACCGCCGACAAGAAGATTGTCAAGGGCTTCCATTGGACAGTGGACGGCGAGGCGCGCTTGAGCGACAATTTCCGGGACTTCGGCCGGTATCAGTTCGGTACAGGGCTGACATACAAGATCTCCCCCTATCTCAAAGTGGGAGCCGGCTACATATTCATCGAGAAAAAGAATTCCTCCGGCGAGTGGAAGCCCCGTCACCGCTTCTACGGCGACGTCGCCGGCAGTTACCGCGCGGGGGCTTGGAAATTCTCCCTCAAGGAAAGACTGCAGCTGACTCACAGGGATGTGGGCAACCCCTACCAAAGCACACCCAACTCCCTGGCGCTGAAAAGCCGGCTCAAGGTCTCCTACGACGCTACCTTGTCGCTGACCCCTTACGCTTATGTGGAGGCCAGGACAGTGTTCACCGACCCTGCCTTCTCAGCCGTGTGGAACCCGAGCGGCCAGACTTACTCCGACTACGAGTTCCTCGGCTATAAAGACACCTATTTCAATCGTTTGCGCGGCTCACTGGGGATGGACTGGAAACTGGACAATACCAACGCCTTCGACTTCTTTATCCTGACGGACTACTGCCGCGACAAGAACATCGACACCAACAAGGAAGGCACCAAGCTCAAATCCCTGACCTACGACAGGGGACTCGTTGTCTCGATAGGGATAGGCTACACTTTCTCATTCTAGGACGAAACCGTCCGGAAGGACGATCTCAGCATCCATATTGGCCGGAAGATCGACTGACACGACCTTCCGGTCTTTCTTGTTCTCGAAGCCGACCTTGATCGTCCCCCGGATTGTGGGCAAGGCCATCTCCGCGCTCTCCAGACTTCCCGGCTTCGGGGCTATCCTGACCTTGGCGAAACCCGGCTCGAGAGGGGTGACACCCATCAGCTTGAACGGGATGATATTCCCCGGGGCCGCTCCCCAGAGATGGTTCCAGTCCTGGTTGGGCTTGAAAGAGTCGTCCCACGCCTCCAGGGTAATGGTGGACCCGACACGGAGCATGTTGTACCAGCTTCTTAAAGACTTGTCAGTCATTAATTTAAGGGCGTCTTCCGCCGCCCCGCCATCGTACAGCGCCTCAAGCAGGAACTGGGCGCCGTACACGCTGCACGCCATGCCTTTGGAGACGATGTACTCAGTGACAGGCTTGACATATTTCTCCGGGACAAGACCGAACAGCAGGGCGAACATATTGGTGTGGAGGGAGGCGTGGTCAGTCCCGGGCCCGTCAACATAGCGGCGGTGCCTCTTATCGAGGAAAACCTTGTTGAATGCGGTTTTCAGTCTCGCCGCCTTGGCTTTCAACCCGGCCGACTCATCGCTCCGGCCTGTCACCTCGGCGATCTCACCCATCAGGACCAAAGCCTTGTAAGCGTAGGCGTTGACCACGGCGTTGTAGTCGGTGTAGACGAAATGGTCGTCCTCGCCGCCGTAGCCCGGGGCCAGCCCGAGGGAGCCGGAGTGTGGCCAGTCCACAATGTCACGGATCTTCTCTTTCCGGTTTATCGAAGAAAGAAACTCGGCGCCCTGTTCCTTTATTGTTGTACTAATCAGGCCGTTAGCCTCGACAAGACTTTCCAGGCAATGGGCCCTGAGGATATCGTGACGGCTCTCCAGAAGACCCTTGTCGCCTGTGAAAAGATAGTCGTTCCATGCCATGATAACCATCTGGAGAATCCACTCCGTCGGCCAGGTCGGATGCTCGAGAAGGTACTCGATGGTGCGGCGGGAGAGGGTATATTCCCTGTCGGCCCCGTAATGGCAGAGCTGGCTAATGAGGGCGTCCGCCTCGTAGGGGATCCTTTCCCTGTCGCCGTCCACGAAAAGGCCGGTGAACGACGTGGCTTTCACCGAATATCGGCACAGCTCCCAGATCTTGTTCAGCAGGGTGTCTGAGCTCTCGAACGAGGCCGCGGCCATATCGAAAGGATAGTTCACCGCCAGCCTGGTCGCCGTGTCCTGGAAGATGTGATTGGGATACCCCTCAATCTCAAGGTAGCGGAAAGGCAGCACCTCGCCGATGTAATCCGGCATCTTGACAGCGTCCGGACCGGTGTTGCGCTTGTCCGGAGGGATGACTATCGAATATGTGTGGAGGCCTTTCCTGAGCGGCAGGACGTGCCTCTGGTATCTCGAGCTGGTCGTCGGGTTCCTCAAAACCCTCCCGTCCGCGAGCCGCTCGCCCAGATGGACCACCACGGTATCCTCTCCGGTCTTTGAATATAGTTTCACACGGGGCTGGCCGAAAGCGTCCTCGGTGAAGTCGAAAAGCCAGTCACCTCCGCCGAGGCGAGTTTGCCGCGCGGGAAAGGTCGACTCCTCCTTGACAAGAGGATAGGCCGGTGTGGCGTATTCATCAAGCACCCCGGCCGTCTTGAAGGCCTTCGTCGCGGACCATCCGCTCTCCCCGTCCTTATCCGTCTTGACCTTGACCCTCCAGTAATACACCTTCGACGGCTCCAGAGGGTCGCCTGAATACCTCACCGCCGTTGAGCGCCCGTCCTCGACCCAACCGCTGTCCCACTTGTCTCCCGTGAGATTCCCGGCGGCCTCCTCCGACTCGGAAAGGATCACCCTCCAGGCTGTCTGCCTGGCCGGATAGCGTCCCGGCACGATCCAGCTGAAAGACGGCCTCAAGGAACGGATCTCCACGGTCTGATAATCCCCTTTGACCGCACCTGACTGACTGAGAGTCAAATCTGTGACCAGACCCCCCGACCACACCGTCTCAGTGTGCTCCACAAGGTCTGTCATCAAACCGGAAGGCCTCGAATCCTGACCCCGGGCGCCGGTCGGCAGAATCGCCGCGCACAAGGCGGCCATGCACGAAAGAAAAAATACCCGTCTCAATTATCCGCGATTTTTAGCTTCATAAATATAAGGAAATTACTATATTTACGAAACTAATACTGATTGACATGAAAAAGATTCTGATAACATTGGTTCTCGCGCTCATAGGCATGGCCGCCTCGGGGCAGGTCGTGTACAGTGTCGATTACAAGAGCGACGCCCAGGTCAAGGTATATGTGACAAAGTACAAGAGTGACGCCGACCTTGTGGTCTATAAGACCCAGTACAAGAGCGATGCGGACGCCAACAAAGGCATCTGGTATTTCACCAAATACAAGAGCGACGCCAAGAAGCGGATATATTTCGTCGACTACAAGAGCGACGCCGACCTCGTCGTGTACTTCACGGACTATAAGAGCGACGCCGGCTGGAAGAACAACTCCAAGAAGCATCTGATGTACTGACAATCCTTTTTAACTGAGAAATAATGGTCAACGGTACCTTACTCCGCCGCCTGGGAGCCACACTCCTGACGGCGGTTCTTATGTTCAGCCCTAGCTGGAACGCCTCCGCCCAGGCGGTGGCCATCGCTCCCGACCAAGCGACCCTTACCGCCCCGTTCACCCCGGCGGATGAGGCCGCTTTCCTCAAGCCGGACAAGGTGTTCTTCCCAGAGACATGGTTTCACTTCATAGGCGGGAACGTGTCTAAGGAAGGTATCGACGCCGACCTTCAGGCCATAGCCGACGCCGGGATATCCGGCATCCAGTGGTTCCACGGTTATTTCGGAGGCCCTTGGCCCGGAACCGGCCACCAGCTCACGACACTTTCCCCCGAATGGGAGGACATGGTGGGCTATCTGGGCCGCGGTGCCGAGAGGCTCGGGTTGCGCCTGACCATCCAGACATGTCCCGGCTGGTCGATGGCCGGAGGACCTTGGATAGAGCCCGAGAACGCCATGAGGGAACTCGTCTGGTCAAGGACCGACATCCCGGCCGGAGAGAAAGCATCTGCCCCCCTGCCTAAGGGGCAACCCGACGAGGAAGCCTGGAGGGACTACCGCGACATCAGCGTCCTGGCCTTCCCCACCCCTCTCGGCGACACCGGAGAGCCTCTCAGGCCAGAGAATGTCTCCGGCGGGAACGAGGAATGGAACTCATTGATTGAAGGAAGTAATCCGAAGGGTGTCAATGTGGAGGCCGGCTCCACCAACACGGTCTCGTTCACCCTTCCTAAAGGAAGCGTGATCCGCACCCTGAGCCTTCCTCCAGTTGGAGCCTTCTCCCACAACTTCTGCTATGACCCAGGGATACATGTCAGGCTGATCGCGCTCGACAAATCCGGGAAGGAGAATGTCCTTGTGGACGCCAACCTGCCGATGAGCAACTGGCAGGACGGGAATCCAAATGACATGGAGTTCGCCTGCGATGAGGTCGAGGACGCCGAGAGCTACATCTTCTCCCTCACAAACGCCCATCCGGCCAGCGTCCGGTTCGTACGCTTCCTCTCCGCCGCGCGCAAGAACAGCTGGAGGGGAGAGGCTGGCTGGTCATTGATAGCCAAGGAGTTATACCAGGAGCACACCGAGCGGAACCCCCTGTCGTTCGTCAAGACCAAAGACATTATCGACATCACGGACAAAATGGACGCCAACGGCCGGCTTGACTGGACGGCCCCCAAGGGAGACTTCCCCGAGGGCAAATGGACAGTCCTGAGAATAGGCCATGTCAACCCCGGCAGACGCAACTCCCCAGCGCCTCCGGAAGCCACAGGATGGGAGTGCTCGAAATTCGACCCGAAAGGCGCCGAGATCCAGTTCGCGAACTATGTGGGCATGCTTCAGGACGGCCCGCTCGCCGGCAGGGCCGGAGGGATGCTGATGGACAGCTGGGAGTGCAAGACCCAGACTTGGACTGACACCATGGAGGAGGAGTTCGGCCGAGTGGCGGGATATTCCCTGAAAGAAAGACTTCCCGGACTGATGGGTTATGTGCTTGACAGCGACGAGGAGACGAGCCGCTTCCTGATCGACTGGAGGCGGACTGTGAACGAACTGTACTGCGAGAATTTCTTCAAGCGGATGACAGACCTCGCCCATGGGAAAGGCATGGAGGTCCAGTACGAGACCGCCGGCAGCGATGTGGTCACGATGGACCCTCTGGAGTATTTCAAATACGCCGACGTCCCCATGTGCGAGTTCTGGCAGCCATTCACGGAAGGGTATGTCGGGGACCTCGACTTCAAACCCATACGCCCCACAGCCTCCGCCGCCCACATCTACGGCAAGCCGAGAGTCGCCTCCGAGAGCTTCACCAGCTTCGCCCTGACCTGGGACGAGCACTGGCAGATGTTGAAGGAAGTGGCCAATTTCAATATGGCCGAGGGCGTGACCCATAATGTGTTCCACACATATACCCACAATCCGCAGATCGGCTTCCTGCCCCCCGGTACAAGCTTCGCGAACGGCATCGGAACTCCTTTCCTCAGGGGACAGACCTGGTGGAAGCACATGCCATATTTCACGACCTATCTGGCCAGGACAAGCTATCTACTCGAGCGCGGCCGGCCGGTCACCACGGTTCTTTGGTACCTCGGCGACGAGGTCGGCCACAAGCCCTCCCAATACACCGGAAGCGGCAAGCGCCAGTCCGGAGACATCCGTTTCCCGGACGGGTTCAAATACGACTACTGCAATCCCGACGCCCTGCTTAACCGCCTGAGCGTCAAGGACGGGAAACTTGTCACCCCGGAGGGAATAGCCTACGAGGTCCTTTGGATCCCCGAGAATGAGAGGATGCTGCCTGAGACAATAGAGAAAATCGGCGAGCTCATAAAGGCCGGAGCCAGAGTCATTTCCAGAGCCCCGGTGTCACCCGCCACCCTCAACGCGGACGAGGCTGCCCGCTTCGATGAGGCCGTCAAGGCAGTCTGGGGAGACACCGCCGAAGGGAAGATCTACAAGATCGGCAAGGGCCGCCTAGCTGTCGGAGTCGAACTCGCCGACGCCTTGAAAGCTTTCGTCCTGAAGCCACATATCCAGGACAACGGATCGGAGATCATCTGGTCCGAGAGAGCCATCGACGGGGCCCGATGGTACTACATAGCCGCCCCTGTCGGTGAGGCTTTCAAGGGTACCATCAAGCTGGAAGGCAAGGGGAAAGCCGAATGGTGGGATCCTGTCGACGGCACCGTCCGATCCCTCAAAGCCAAGGGGATAGGCAGGATGAAGAAGGTCTATCTCGACCTCGCCAAGGCCGAAAGCGGTTTCGTGGTGTTCAGGAGCGACGCCTCATCCCCGAACGTCAAAGAGAAAGCTTTCAACAAGGGTTTGCCCACCAGCCGGATCTCCGTCGAGGGATGGACGGTCAAGTTCCCTGAAGGATGGGGAGCTCCCGCGGAGCCTGTCAAACTGGACGGGCTGAAGCCCTGGAAAGACCTCGACCTCGGTGAGGAGGGCAAGGCCTTCTCCGGAACAGCGACCTATGAGGCCGTCTTCAATGTCAGCGGGGATCAGCTCGGGAAAGACCTCTTCCTGGATCTCGGCAAGGTGGACTTCATCGCCGATGTGAAGGTCAACGGCAAAGGCGCCGGAGTCCGCTGGACAGAGCCTTACAGACTGAATGTCAAGGACTTCGTCCAAGAGGGCGAAAACGCTCTGACAGTCGAGGTCACAGGCACATGGTACAACCGCCTCGCCTATGACGCCTCCCTGCCCGAGGCCGAGAGGAAGACATGGACCATAGCCGGACCCGCCGCGGGAAGCCCGTTTCACGACTCCGGCCTCCTCGGCCCTGTTGTCATTGAATATTAATCCTGACGGATAACCAGCATCCAGCCCTCCTTGCTCTTGACAGGGACGGGCTGGTTTGGTTTAAGGGAGGTCTCCTCCTGGAAATTGTGGATAGCCGGGGCTGTGACCGTCGCCATGGCAGGGTCTATTCCCAGCGCCTTCCAGTCAATGAGCAGCCTTACAGTCTTGTCTTTTACCGAGAAATTCCCGAGAGAGACAATGGCCATGCCGTCCTTCAGATAGACAGTCGCCTTGACCTCGGGATCCGAAGTCCTCACAGGGCAGGCAGGATCCCAGTAACCCAGCATCCTGGCGTCCTCAAAGCCATATTCCATCTGGAACTTCCACATCGGCACGGGGGATTTACGGCCGTCAGCGTCAGTCCATGAGTGCCGGGCGGTAGTCCCGTAAACCATCCCCAAATACCTGTTACCACCATCCTGGAGCATCTCGCTCATCACCCCGAACGGGATACCGGAGAAGGTGACTAGCCACTCGTCGGGAGTCATCTTGTCGTACTGGAAACTCTCGCCGAACCACAGCCTGTCCACATAAGGGAAGAACTCCACGTACTGGTTGGCGGGACCCTTTGAATACCACGTGTTCGAGTGGAGGTCAATCAAGGCGCCGTCGTGGTAACGCTCCAGGATCTTGCGCAGCCGCTTTATCGTGATCCGGTCGCATGACACGTCGTCCATGTACAGGCCATCCAGGTCGTAGTTCTCCTCCATCCATCTCACACCCTCAAGGAAATAATTGATATAGCGGGAGTTGCCTACCATCTGCAAAGCCGGGTCGGAGTCTCCCTCCCAAAAATGGTCCAAAGAGGTGTACCAGGCCGGCCAGTAATCCTCGACTAGGTGCTCGCAAAGCCACGCGTTCCCGTCACCGGCCCCGGTCTCAAGGATCTCATGTCCCAGGGAACGGAAAGCGTACACCTCCTCGCAATGGGCGGAGAGTTCCCTGATCGTGTAGTAGAGCTTCACCTTCCTGCCGTTCTCGTGGTGATGATTGATGAACTTAATCAGCGAGTCCCGGACAATGAACGGGTAATTGATGTAGGGGTTAAGGTTCTGGGCGTGATGGATATTGGCGATGTTGGCGCCGTCCTCCGCCGCCTTGTCGAAGTCCTGCGGGACGGCGTGGAAGAACCTCATGGAGAACTGCTTGGACGGGTCGAGTTCCTTGACCGGGGTGAACATCAGGTTGAACTCGAAGCTCTTGGGCTCCGGCCCGATGGTGTTCTTCCCCGTCGCCGCGACGACCTTCGAGGGACCGCCTTTTGCCCCGGTGAAGGTCACCCTGCCCGCGCCGCCGTTGTGCCACACCGCCGGTGGTTTGGTGCCGAAGGCCCAGAGGAGCGGGCCGTTGTAGTCGCCGCCCCGGAACTCTGTGTGCATCCCCGCCTTGACCCCGCCGATCCAGTAACTGTCGTAAGGGCCTGACCAATCCCATGAATATGAGGCCGGACGGAATCCGCCGTCGAAGCCCGCCCCGATCATGTACTCCGAGGCGTAGGCTGAATACGAAGTCTCAAGCCGGACGTCCTTGACCTCCATCTCCCGTTCTGAAGACAGGCTTATCTTGTAACACATGTGCCCGTCGTATTCCATATTACCGGAAAGGTCGAAGCGTAGCCCGGCCTGCCCGGAGGAGGCCGTCCAAGTCACCAGGCCGGAAGCCTCCTTATTAATCCGCAGATTGTCGGCGTCGAAAACCACTTCTCCAGAGGCTGTCGAGACGACCAGCCTTTGAGGGGCGCTGAATATCCCGATGCCGTTCACCTCAGCCTCGGCCAGCATGCCGTTCCCCCCAAGAGTGGCGGTCTTCCCTGTCGCCTCCACGACATTCCCGCTGACAGTCATCTCGTTGTAAATCTCTGTCGGCTCGTTGTCCAGAGCCAAAGTGGAATTGAGCCAGCGGAGCCTCGCGTGACGCCAAACCTCCGAGTCGCCCTTGTCGGAAAGAACTTTCGGGGAGACTTTTATCGCAAGGTCAATAATCTGAGGCTCAACGCCTTCCGCAGTCACCACAACCTGCCCCTTGTAAGTCCCGGCCTTGGCGTCCTCAGGAATCTGCACCCCGCACCAGAGAGCCTGGATCTTGTTCTGAGGGACATTCACGTCGAACTCGATGTGGCTCCCGTCCCACGAGGTACCCTCCTGGTTGAAACAGGTCAGCTCCCCGGCTTGGATTACCGACCCGCCGTTCTTAAGGTCGGAGAAAGACACCCTCAGGTTTTTCAATTCCTTGCCTGTCGCCCAGACTCCCAACTGCCAGGTGTAGTACTCGTTTCGCATGGCGAGGCCCTTCAAAGAAGCCTCGGGGCCCTTAGTCCATTTGACGGGCAAGGCGCTCCGGAACTGGATGGGGAAGGCCCTGTCCTCGGGGAACACGACCATATCCCCGCCGGCGGTCTCCTTGAGCGCGGCCGTCTCCTCCACCGTGGCTGTCAGGCCCATCGGGGTCCAGAAATGGAAGCGTGAGACGCTCTCGAAGCGGTCTACCTTAGCCTCGGGGACCTCTCCCGGGACCGAGGCGACCCAAGTGGGATCAGCCTCATATTCCGGCGGCAGATAGTCGGAGACATTGTGGTACCAGGTCTGCCATTTGAAGGGGAGATAGTAGATAAGATACTCTCCCGGGCCGGAGGAAGGACGGAAGATGACCTCCCCATATTCCCCGGTCAACTCTTTGACCATCACGTCTTTGATCTCGGCTCCTGAGGCGTCGGTCACTATGATTCTCTTGGTCTCCGGCTTCAGGTCCGGACGCCTCCAGGGGAGCTTGGCCACGACCGCGGGGGCTTCCTCCGCCACTGTCACGACAGCCCTGTGGTTCCCCCTCTGGTCAATGGTCCAGAGGGTGTCCGCCACCTTGAACGGGATCCCGTCGGGAGCGAAAGTCTCGTACCTGCTGTCCCCGTCGGGATAGTTCCCGACACCCGAGCATCCCGCCGGAACGAGGGCGAGGGCAGCCGCCAAAAGCAATAGTATCTTTTTCATATCTATCTATTTATCAACATCTTATTCATCATAGTACTTGGGATGGTTACCGGCCGCCCTGACAACCTGGCGGAACTCCTCAATCTCCTCGGGAGCCATCTTGGCCTTCCCCTTCCAGGCCTCGTCGCCCTGAACCCCGGCCGTGGAATAGTCGAAAGGCTTGAACCCGATCTTGCGGGCGACCTTCAAGCTCTTGAAAGTGAAGTCCCCGTGAAGAGGATCCTTGAAAAGAGGGTCGGCGAGAACGGCCTTGGGGTCACGTAGAGTCCTGAACTCGGCGAAAGACATGTCATTGAACATCGGCTGGCTGTCGGTGATGTCCCAGAAACAGTTGCGGTCGAAATCGGCTTTGCCTTTCCTCCAGGCGTCCTGGGGCCCGAGCAAAGGGAACCCGTCCGTCAGGACTATGTTGTTGGCGAAGGTGAAGGAGCGGTGCTCCTCAACTCTGGTCCACTGCAGGTTCTGCCAGACGCTCCAGGCGAGGATATTGTTGCGGATGATGTTGTCCTTCCCGTAGTGCTGGTGGAAGCCGCCGCACTTGCACGCGTAGACAAGGTTGTTCTCCATCACGATCCCCGTGCTGCCCTCGTCGGTGTATAGGCCCCAACCGCCGTAGTCGTGCGAATAGACATCGTGGATCACGTTGTCGTGGACGGTCGTTCCAGGCTGGATACCAAGGGTATAAACCCCGCCCATGTCGTCCAGCTCGCCCCATCCAAGATGGTGGATGTGGTTCCACCCGATCTCGTTCCCGAACGAGAGGCTCTTGCCGTAGCCCCAGACCCAACCAACGGAGACTCCGGAGTAGCGAAGGTCGCAGATGTCGTTGTGGAGAGCCTTCACTCTCGATGACTCCCGGATCAGCAGGCCCACCCCGGAGGGGAAGACCTGGCCTCCCTTGCGGATGATGCTGTTGAGCACGCTCACCCCCTGGGAATAGTCGATCTTGACTCCGCCGCCGCCAAGGTCGTAGAGGAAAGAACGGGTCACAGAGCAGTCCTTGGAGCGGTTGAAGGATATGGCGTAATTGCCAGTGTGCTTGATCTCGCAATTCTCGAGAACCACATCAGCGGCGTCCTCGATCAGGACCGTCCCATCAAGATGGCTGGCGGCCTGGTAGGGCGTGGTGCCTTTCACCGGAAGGACATAGGCCGTGTGTTGGAACGAGAGGTTCCGGAGCGTTATCCCGGATGCCCCTTTTATGACCACAAGGTTCTTAAGCCCGGGGGCGAAGACCTCCGCTGTCGCCGGATCCTCCCCGGGGCGGGGAATATAGGTCAGCTCCCCGTCGCTACCGAGGAACCACTCTCCCGGGGCGGTGAGAGCCCCTTTGTAGTTCTCCAGACGGAACCTGTTGTGGTTGCTGTACATCCCGTGCAGCTTTTTCCCGTGGAGGTAGACAAAGCCCGAGTCAGGATTGACATAATCCACGCTCTTGTAGGTGTTGTCCCACGACTGGAACAGCAGTATCCTCAAGTCATTCTCCTTGGTGTTCGACTCCGTCCAGCCCCCTCCGTTGATGTCTTTCAGGCTCTTAAGATTCTCAGGATCAGTCGAATAACGCTGGACATAATAGCCATATCCCTCTCCCTTTCCCTCGGTCTCGACCGGCGTCTGGTCCACCTGGCCGATCACGTCGAAGAGCCCCTTGTCGGGCGTACGGGCGAGGACGGCCCTCTCCCCGTTGACATAGAGCTGCTGAAAGACCCGGCCATACTTCACCACCTCGGGGACATGGGTTCTCCACCATCCTTCCGGAGTCACCTCCCATCCGCCGACAGGGTAACCTCCGCTGATGACGGGGACGTCACCGGCGTCACCCTCGATGACCAAAGGATGGGCGATGGAGGCCGTAAAAGTGATGGGCCCGTCGAGAAAATATGTCCCGGAGGCCACATGGACGAACACGGTGTCCCGCCCCGGGAGAGCGACGGCCTCAGCGACGGCTTTCCCGATGTCGCCGGACGACGGCACATTGATATGATGTTGGGCCGAGGCGGCCACGAGGCAGGACGTGGCGATAACGGAGGCAAATAGTTTCTTCAGCATATTCAGAAAGTGTTATTCCGTTTTGAAATTAGCTATTTTCCCCGGACAAAGCAATTATAATTTCCGGATGATTATATTCGCGTAAGAACTGATGACCATGATGAAAAGAGCGCTTCTTACGATTTTGGCAGTCTCGCTGGCCCTGAGCGCGTCCGGAGCTCCCGGCAAAGCCACGCTGACCGAAGGCAAGACATCAATGTTGACCTACGGGTTCTCCGACCCGAACCCCGTCGCCAACCCTGACCAATTACAATATCCTTACTTCCGCTTCGACGGCTACGAGTCGGTCGGGACGCCGAGGGAATGGAAGACCGTGGTCCTCGAGAACGACTGGATCAGCGTCACCGTCTTCCCGGAGATCGGCGGCAAGGTCTGGGGCGCCGTGGACAAGAGGAACGGCAAGGAGTTCGTCTATTACAACAGCGTCGTGAAGTTCCGCGACATAGCCATGCGAGGGGCCTGGACCTCCGGGGGTATAGAGTTCAATTTCGGGATAATCGGGCATGTCCCCTCGACCGCCACACCGGTGGACTACATCACGAGGGAGAACGGGGACGGGAGCGTCAGCTGCGTCATCGCCTCCTTCGAGCTTCTGACAAGGACCTGGTGGATGGTGGAGGTCAACGTCCCCGCCGACAAGGCCTATTTCACTACCAGCGCCACCTACATCAACACCTCATCCCTCGAACAGCCCTACTACAACTGGATGAACGCCGCCTTCAAGGCGGGCGGTAACCTCCAGCTCTGCCTGCCCGGCGACAGATACATCGGCCACGGAGGCGACCCTCACCCCTATCCGGTCGACTCCGAGGGCAGGGATCTCTCCTTTTTCTCCCAGAACGCTTTCGGGAGGGACAAGTCGTACCACCTGATCGGCGGCTTCGACATTTTCTTCGGGGCCTACTGGCATGACGACGACTTCGGCTACGCCCATGTCGCGAGGCCGGACGAGAAACTCGGACGCAAGTTCTTCTGCTGGAGCCAGTCCCGTGAGGGCGGCATCTGGGAAGACCTCCTGACCGACACCGACGGGCAATATGTCGAGATGCAGGCTGGAAGGATGTTCAACCAACCATCTCAGATAGAGAGTATTAGCACACCATTCAAAAATCATTCATTCGCCCCATGGGGCGAGGACCGCTGGAGCGAGCGCTGGTTCCCGGTGGAGAGTATCGGGGCCTTCCAGGCGGCCAGCGACTTCGGTGCCCTGAGCCTCGAGCGTGACGGTAACGGCGGGACAGTCAAGATCTGCCCTGTCGAGAGCGGGGTCAAGAAAGTGGTGGTCACGAGCGGCGGAAAGGTGATTCTCTCGAAAGATGTCAAGTTCTCCCCTCTCGAGCCGTGGACGGCGAGCCTGGACGGGCTCGGGAATGAATATGTCAAGGTCGTGGTCGGAGAGAACGATCTGACCCTAGACGAGGACCCGGTCTCAAGGAAGACTAACCGTCCGGACACGATGCCGGAGGATTTCGACTGGGACAGCGCCTACGGGCACAGCCTCCGCGGCGACCAGCTGATGAACGTCAGGTTCTACGACGAGGCCCGGAAGGAATACGAGGCGAGCCTCGCGAAGGATAAATGGAACGCCCTCGCCCTGTGCGGGATGGCCTCCTTCAACCTCCACGTCGGGAGGTACGTGGAAGCCTTTGAATACGCCCGGAAGGCGTTGAGAATCAACACTTACGATGGAGAGGCGAACTATCTCTACGCCCTCGCCGCCAACGCCATAGGCAAGACGGTGGAGGCGAAGGACGGCTTCTCTCTGGCCACCTACACCGCCGCGTTCAGGGGCGCCTCCTACGCCGCCCTCGCGGGGATAGCGATGAAGGAGGGAGACTGGTCTCTCGCCCTGACCTACGCCCGGAAGAGCGATGGGGTGGCCGGGAAGATGGCCGAGCTGGTGGCGTCGAGACACATCGGCGACAAGGCCACCTGCGAGAGGATTCTCGGGGACGGGAAGAGCGACCTTCCCCTCTATCCTTTCTTCAATTTCGAGAGGTGCCTCCTGGCGGGGAACCCCGAGGCTTTCAAGAGCACTATCAAATGCGAGCTGCCCCAGGAGACAATGCTTGAGCTGGCCCTCTGGTACCTCGAGCGAGGCCTCACCGATGAGGTGGAGACCCTTTGCTCCCTGACCGATTACCCGACCGCCAAATACCTCCGGGCGTATGTCGCCGGCACAAAGGGGGACAACCTGAAAGCCTCCGGGATCCTGAGGGAAGCCGAGGCCTCCTCGCCTGAGTTCGTGTTCCCGTTCAGGCCCGAGATGATCAAGGTCCTCGACTGGGCGGCGACTCAGGGCGACGACTGGAAACCGCTCTATTACAAAGCTTTGATCCTCTGGCGCCACGCCGGTAAGGACGAGGCCGCCAAACTTCTCGAGGCCTGCGGCGACAAACCCGCGTTCGCCCCCTTCTACATGACACGAGCGACGCTCAAGGGCGGGGCGGAAAAACTCTCCGACCTCAAGAAAGCCGAGTCGCTGTCCCAGGACTGGAGAGTCGGGAAGGCGCTGGTGGACCACCACATGGCCCTGAAGGACTGGAAGGAGGCCTGCGCGACGGGCGAGAGGTATTTCAAGAAATATCCCGACAAGTTCGAGTTCGGACTGGCCTACGCCCAGGCTCTCTGCGGGGCGGAGACGTACACGAGCGCCATCAAGGTCCTTTCCGGACTGCGGGTGATGCCGAAGGAGGGAGCCCGTCAGGGGCACGACCTCTGGCGCCAGGCATGGCTCGGCAAGGCCAAACAGGAGCTCAAGGCGGGCAAGTTCAACGCCTGCGTCAAGTCCGTGGAGTCCTCCAAGATCTGGGATGAGAGGCTCGGCGTGGGCAAGCCCTACGAGGAGCTGATCGACTACACCGAGGAGAACTCCATAATAAAGGCGGCCCGGGAGAAGAACCGGGACGCCTTCGATTAAAGTCCTGACAATCAGATTATTTCTCTAACGACCTGAGCAGAGCCTTGGAGTCGTTCAGGAGCTTTATGGCATCCGCGTCGGTGGCGGTGTCCCAATCGAACTCCAGGAACTTTTGGAGCTGGGCGTCGAGGAGGGCTGCCTTCTTAGTGTCGAGCCCCTCTCGTACGATGCGGACCT
Source organism: uncultured Bacteroidia bacterium (assembly GCA_902797035.1). GTDB lineage: Bacteria > Bacteroidota > Bacteroidia > Bacteroidales > UBA932 > Cryptobacteroides. The sequence continues at coordinate 23,518 of CADBRH010000053.1, forward strand.
TCTCATAGTCCTGGATGCCCTCCATCAGCCTCTGGAAGCGGACGCTGGGACCGTCGGGATAGACCAGATAGCAGTCACCGGCCTTCCATGTGCGGAAGCGTGAGTCCACGCAAGGATCCTTCACCCAACTGTTGTAGGCCCAGCGGAGGTAGCCGTCATAGCCGGCGGAGGCTGAATGCCAACCCAGGATGGCGGACTCGGCGGGAAGAGAGTTGGTGAAGGTGTTGGGGCGCTCGGGGTTGCAGCAAGTGTAGAAGGTCACGAGGTTGCCCTTGGCGTGATGGCTGGCCAGTTGCTCGGGAGTGAGCAGGGGCTCGCGGAAAGCGAAGCTGATGTCGTACATCCTCTCGGCCACCTCAGGACCGTAATAGTTGACGGCTCCCTCGATCCTGTAGTTCTTATCCGCCTTATAGACAATGGCGTAGGCGTGCTCGAGGAGATCCTTCGGGCGCTCGTCCATCGCGAGACAGGTAATCCCGAACCAGCCCTTAGCCTTGAGATGCCTGGCGAAGTCGGAGAGGAAGGAATAGATGTAGTCGTCGTACTCCTTGCTGCCGGGCTCCATCTTGACGGAGTGCGTGTAGTTGTCGGCCTCGTCGAAATATTCAAAGGTCACGTGCCAAGGGAGGATGGAGTAGCAGTCGATCTGCTCCTTGATCCCGCAGCTCATCATAAACTCCACCCACTTGTCGAAGACGGAATAGTCGTACTTCCATGAGCCGTCGATTCCCTTGAACTTGCCGACCATGCTCTCGAAGGGATCCTCGGTCTGGCTGTTCCAGGGATGCTGGATTATGCTGGCGGTGATGACCTTCTGGCCGGCGGCGGCGAGTTGCTCCATGATCGGGCGCATCACGTCGAAATGCTCCTTACTCCAAAGCCTCACGTTGAAATAACGGGCCACGGCGTAGGGGTTCTGCCAGAGGTCGAGATGGAACTTCCAGTCCTTGGGCGCGGGGAGGGTCCTCTTGCCCACCTCGAGGACGAGAGGGATGGTGAGGGCCTTGCCGTCGCATTTGGCTGTCAGTGTGCCCTTGTACTTGCCGGGGACGGCGTCGCCCGGGACATTGATTGTCAGCCAGACAGGACGGACGGTCTTCGCGGGGACGGCCATCGACGACATCTTGACGAGACGGTCGGCGGCCAGGTCAGGCTCACCCTGCTGGGTGATCTCCCCCATCACATAGGTCTCGAAATACCCGTCCACGGCTGTAGCGGGTATGACGTTCTTGCCGGCCTTCAGGTCAGAGACCGTGAAACTGAAGGACTCCACCGCCTCGGGAGCGACTAGGACGGCCTGGGCGTTGACCCTCTCGCCCTTCCAGCCGTACAGGGACAGGGTCTTGGCGAGCGCGGGGACCGCGTCTATCTTGTACCTTACATCAATGCTTCCCCATCCGAAACCGGTGGCGGTCACCTTGTCCCAGACTTCAGGGGAAGTCGGGTGGGGGTCTTTCAACTCGACCACTGGCGCCTGGGCTGAGGCGAGAACGCTTGCTGAAAGGAGGCAAACGGTGGACAAAACTTTCAGTTTCATATCAATTATCAATATTTTTGTTAAATTTAGCAATACAATACTTTATTTCAAATTTATCAAATGGAAAAACTCAATCACCCAGCCATTCTTGTCGTGGACATGCTCAACGACTTCGTCACCGGCGCCCTCGCGTGCGACCGCGGTAAGGCCATAGTCCCGGCCACAGCCAGGCTTCTAAGGGCAGCCAGGGAGAAAGGCGTGCCAGTGATCTTTTGCAACGACGCCCATATCCCCGGCATCGACCGCGAGCTCATCATCTGGGGCGACCACGCCCTAGCCGGCACCCCGGGCGCTCAGGTCATACCCGAGCTGGAGGTTTGCGAGAAAGACTACATTGTCCCGAAGCGCCGCTACAGCGGGTTCTTCCAGACCGACCTCGACATCCTCCTGAAGGAGTTGGGAGTGAAGACGGTGATTATGACCGGACTCCACGCCCACATGTGCGTCAGGCACACCTCGGCGGACGCTTTCTGCCTCGGCTACGATGTCGTAGTCGCCAAGGAGGCCACCGACTCTTTCACCGAAGAGGACTACATCGGCGGTCTGGCTTACCTGAAGACTTGCTACGGCGCCGACGCCTACTCCAACGACGAGCTGATCGCCGCGATGTAAAGCCCGCCGGCTTTTGGAGAATCTGAGGCATATAGAAGTGGTCGCCGCCGCCATCCATGACGGCGACCGCGTTTTCGCGACCCAGAGAGGATACGGGGACTTCAAGGATTGGTGGGAGTTTCCCGGCGGGAAAATCGAGCCGGGAGAGACACCGGAGGAAGCCCTCTCCCGAGAGATAAGGGAGGAGCTGTCGGCCGACATCCGGATCGAGAGACACCTGCGTACCGTGGAGTGGGACTATCCCGCCTTCCATCTCACCCTCCACTGCTATCTCTGCACCCTCGCCACCGAGGGCATACGGCTCAACGAGCACGAGGCGGCGAGGTGGCTCGACGCGGAGTCAATCAAGTCCGTCAAATGGCTTCCGGCGGATGATAGCCTGCTGCCGCTGATAGCGGACGAATTGAAGAAATAGTTGATACTTAATAATTTATGAATATCCTTGAAAGACTCGTCGGAGCCGTGGCGATGATAGCGTCGCTGCTCGGCGGCGGAATTACCAAGGCCTTGGCGCAAGACGTGAGGGTCGAGACGCTCTCGGAGAGGCACGCTCTGGTCCGAGTGGACGGTGGGGGCCGCTACCTTCTGCTTCCCGTGCAGGAATCGGCCCCGGAGGCAACCGTGAACGTCCTCGCCGACACCAGGAAGGAGAGGGATTTCACAGTCCGTCTCGCGATGGACAAAGTGGACTACCTGGTCCCGCTCGACCTCGGCGGCCTCGCCGGCAGGAAGGTCATCCTCGACATCAACCTGAGACCCCGTGAAGGCAGAGGGACAGCCGCCCAGATTGACTGGAAAGCCCTTAAGTTGTCGGATGTCTTCGAGCCAGAGGGCCACGAGACCTACCGCCCCCTGTACCATTTCGCGCCCGATTACGGCTGGATGAACGACCCCAACGGGATGGTCTATAAGGACGGCGAGTGGCATCTTTTCTTCCAGTACAATCCCTTCGGGAGCCAGTGGGGCAACATGACCTGGGGCCACGCCGTCACCCGCGACCTCGTGAGCTGGAAGCAGATTGACAACGCCATCGAGCCTGACCCGCTGGGAGCCATATTCAGCGGAAGCGCCGTGGAGGACAAGGAGAACGTGTCCGGCTTCGGCGCCGGGGCGATCGTCGCGATGTTCACCTCGGCCGGGCAGAGCCAGACCCAGAGCATAGCCTACAGTGTCGACGGTGGCAGGACCTTCACCAAGTACGCGGGCAACCCGGTCATCGTCTATGACGCCCCGGATTTCAGGGACCCGAAGATGTTCCTCGACAAGGGGACCGGGCAGTGGAAGGTGGTCATAGCCGCGGGGCAGGAGGTCCAGTTCTGGACTTCCAAGAACCTGAGGGAATGGTCTTACGAGAGTTCCTTCGGCCGGACCTACGGCAGCCACGCCGGAGTCTGGGAGTGTCCTGACCTTGTCAGGATCGGCGACAAGGACGTGCTGATCGTCAACATCAACCCCGGAGGCCCGGCTGGCGGCAGCGCCACCCAGTACTTCGTGGGCAAGTTCGACGGGCACGCCTTCAGGCCCGACGAGGCGCCGGAAGTCACACGCTGGATGGACCACGGCAAAGACCACTACGCCACAGTGACCTGGAGCGGCGCCCCCGACGGCAGGGTCGTGGCCCTCGCCTGGATGAGTAACTGGGAATATGCCGGTGCCGTCCCCACCAAGGTTTTCAGGAGCGCCAACTCCATCCCCAGGGACCTGAGCCTGGTCAAGTCAGGGAACGAGACCATCCTGAAAAGCTCCCCTTCCCCCGAGATGGAGGCCTTGAGGGGAACGCCGGTCAGAAAGAAGGTCTCCAAGAGCCCCATGGCCCTGTTCGCTGAGCCCCACCAAGCCTACGAGTTGGTGATAAGATTCAATATTCCCAAAGGCAAAGAGGCCTCCTTCACGCTCAGGAACGACGAGGGCGAGAAGGTGGAGATGACATTTGACGGCGCCGCCGGGGAGTTCTCTATGGACCGCCGGGCCTCGGGCGAGACCGGCTTCTCCAAGACTTTCCCGACCGTCACAAAAGCCCCGACTAACGCGGAAGGAAAGACGGAGCTTCGTCTCTTCGTGGACGCCGCCAGCGTGGAGGCCTTCGGCGAGGACTTCGTCATGACCAACCTCGTTTTCCCTTCAACTCCCTATAACAGAATATATTCCAACGGCGTCAAAGCCGACATAACCATTTATCCTCTCGCCAAATGAACAAGAAACTGCAATTGATACCGGTGATGCTCTGCTTCTTCGCCATGGGATTCGTGGATCTCGTGGGCATCGCCTCGAACTATGTGAAGGCCGACCTGGGCCTATCCGACGCCTCGGCCAACATCCTCCCCTCGCTGGTCTTCTTCTGGTTCCTGATCTTCTCCATCCCGACCGGGATGCTGATGAACAAGATCGGGCGAAAGAACACCGTCCTGGTGAGCCTCGTCATCACGGTACTCTCCCTGCTGCTTCCGATGTTCGGTGAGAGCTACGGGTTGATGCTCGTGAGCTTCTCCCTGCTGGGAATCGGCAACGCCATCATGCAGACCTCCCTTAATCCGCTGATCACCAACATAGTGAAGGGAGAGTCTCTGGCCAGTACCATGACCTTCGGCCAGTTCGTGAAGGCCATCGCCTCCTTCATGGCCCCGTTCATCGCCATGTGGGGAGCGAAGGCGGTCCTGCCTTCGTTCGGCCTCGAGTGGAGGCTCCTGTTCCCGGTGTACATGGCCATAGGCATCCTCGCCTCCGTACTGCTACTTCTCGCCCCCATCAAGCGTGAGGCGGCCCCGGACAAAGCCTCGTCGTTCGCCGACTGCCTGAAACTTCTGGGCAAGCCGATCGTCCTCTTCTCGTTCCTCAGCATCGTCTGCCATGTTGGAATAGACGTGGGAACCAACACCACCGCCCCGAAACTCCTGATGGAGCGCGTGGGCATGACTTTGACCGAGGCGGGCTTCGCCACCAGCCTGTATTTCATCTTCAGGACCATCGGAAGCCTCTCAGGATCCTACATCCTCTCAAGGTTCAGCCACAAGAAGTTCTTCTTTTTCAGCTTGATACTGCTGGCGCTCTCGATGTGCGGTATGATCTTCGGGAACACCAAGGCTATCCTTTACCTTGCCATAGCCATGATCGGTTTCGGCAACTCCAACCTGTTCTCTATCATCTTCTCGGAGGCCCTGCTGGCCGTCCCGGACAAGAAGAACGAGGTGTCCGGACTGATGATCATGGGACTCTTCGGAGGAACGATCTTCCCGTTGCTGATGGGCTTCGCCTCCGACGCCGTCGGGCAGGTCGGAGCCGTGGCTGTGATGGCCATCGGAGTGGCCTACCTGTTCTTCTACTGTCCTAAAGTAAGCAAGTGATCATGAGCAAGTTAGTTGTAGGAATAGGGGAATTGCTGTGGGATGTTCTCCCCACCGGAAAGAAACTCGGCGGAGCCCCCGCCAACTTCGCGTACCATGTCTCGAGATTCGGCCTGGACAGCCTCGTGGTGAGCGCCGTCGGGCGGGATGACCTTGGTGAGGAGACGGTCATGGCTCTTGAGAGCCACGGCCTCCGCTACCACCTGGACCGCCTTGAGGAACCCACCGGCACCGTGCAGGTCACCTTGGATGACAAAGGCGTCCCACAATACGAGATAAAGACCGGGGTGGCTTGGGATAACATCCCTTACACCAAGGAGCTGGCCGCCATCGCCTCCGGGTGCCAGGCCGTCTGTTTCGGGTCTCTGGCCCAGAGGAGCCCGGTCTCGAGGGAGACCATCGGCTGGTTCCTGGACGCCGTTCCCAAGGACTGCCTGAAGGTGTTCGACATCAACCTCCGCCAGACGTTCTATTCCAAGGAGGTGCTGGAGGAGTCTTTCAAACGTTGCGGTATTCTCAAAATCAATGACGAGGAACTTGTGACGGTCTCCCGGATGTTCGGCTATTCCGGGACAACCCCCGAGGAAATCTGCCGCTCCCTGATGAGGGATTATGACCTCAAGACACTGATCCTCACCTGCGGTACCGACGGGAGCTATGTCTTCAGCGACGAGGGAGTGTCCTTCCTCGACACCCCGAAGGTGGAAGTCGTTGACACTGTGGGGGCCGGAGATTCCTTTACCGGAGCTTTCGTGGCCTCGGTCCTGGAAGGGAAGCCGGTCCGAGAGGCGCATGAGGAGGCCGTCAGGGTCTCGGCTTACGTCTGCACCAAGAGCGGGGCCATGCCCGAGATGTCATGAGAAGAATCCTCGTCTGCCTCACTCTCGCCGCCCTGACAATCTCCGCCCACGCCCAGAATGAGGGGCGGGGACGGATCCGAGATTTCGGGATAGAGCCGGGAATATTCAAACCCGGTCCCTTTAACGCCATCACCGACGTGCCGGGAGTCCGGGTCGGCCATGTCACCCTTGTCGAGGGGGATAATGTCCGCACCGGAGTGACCGCCATTGTCCCGCACGAGGGTAACGTCTTCCGTCTCAAATGCCCAGCCGCGGTCTATGTCGGCAACGGCTTCGGCAAGCTCGCCGGAATCACCCAGATCAAGGAGCTGGGCAACATCGAGTCTCCGGTCATCCTGACCAACACGCTTTCTGTCGCTCAAGGTATAGAGGGGGTTCTGACCTACACTCTCAGCCAGAAAGGCAACGAGGACGTCGGCAGCGTCAACGCTGTGGTCGGGGAGACTAACGATGGCTATCTCAATGACATACGGGGTCGGCACGTGAAATCCTCGAACGTGGTGGAGGCCATCCGGAGGGCAAAAGACGGCCCTGTGGAGGAAGGCTGCGTGGGAGCCGGCACCGGCACGGTCTGCTTCGGATGGAAGGGCGGGATCGGCACCTCGTCGAGAGTCCTGCCCGACGACCTCGGAGGCTACACGGTCGGCGTCTTGGTCCAGAGCAACTACGGCGGGATCCTCGAGATCGACGGGGTTCCGGTCGGGCGACGCCTCGGGCAATACAGCTTCAAGAGAAATGTCGAGAACCCCGATTACCTTCTCAGCCCCGACGGCTCCTGCATGATGGTGGTCTTCACCGACGCGCCGCTGGACGCCCGCAACCTCGAGAGGCTCGCCAAGAGGGCTTTCATGGGCATGGCCAAGACAGGAGGGATCGCTTCAAACGGAAGCGGAGACTATGTGATAGCCGTAAGCGTGAACAAGGGGAACCTGATCGACGAGAGCCAAAGATTTTACCGCCCCACATTACTGAGAAACGATGACATGAGCCCGCTTTTCGAGGCCGCTATAGAGGCCACGGCGGAGGCTCTCTGGAACTCGCTGTTCATGGCGGTGGACACCAAGGGCCGCGACGGGCGCGTCGTCCCGGCGCTGCCTATCAAAAAGGTTCTTGAGGTGATGGGAAAATGAGTCCCTCTATTCGGCGTTAATGGCGAACGTCACGGCCTCGACGTTCTCCGAATCATTGGTCAAGACAATATGGGCCCGCGTCTCTTCCGGATAGACGCGGTGATTCGACGAGTCACCGTCGAATGACGCCTTGACTTTCCCCGACAAAGAGAGGACAGAGATCTCGCAGTACCCCGAGCAATCCACGACCAACTCAAGACTCGCTCCGGGCTGGAGGACATAATAGTCGCAAAGGATGTTGCCGCCTGGCAGCTTGTTCCCGGTCGATGGAGTGATCGGCACTGGCAGCCCGGAAATCTGCTCGGCGAAAGGCCTGGAACCATCCAGATTAGTCGCCAGATCCACCAGACAGAGTGGGTCGAACACGAAGAACCCGTTGAAAGACTGAGGCTTATATTCAGAGACTTTCTGAAAATCGTAGCGGACAATCCCCAGACTGTCCAATTTGTCCGAGACACTCAACAGCAGGTCGGCGTCATTGTCATCGAGAGCCTGTCTGGCCATGGCGAAAGCCGCGCGGAGCGGATCCAGAAGGGTCCCGGGCTCGCCGGCCTTGAGCGGGGCGGCGTCATGACCTGTCCCGCGGTAGGTGACCCCCGCGGTCTGCATATAGTTGATGTCCTTGGGGTTATTCTTCGTGGTGACCTTCTCTTTCACGAAAGCCAGGAAATTGGATGTGACTACCCGGGATTTGATGTTCTGGCTCTCGACCAAAGACGGGATTGTGCCTATCCCTTCCTTGATGGTGAGCAGCGACTCGGCCTTCTCGTCGATAACCGCCAGACGGCCGTCCGTCGGGATGGTAAGGACTGTTTTACCCGTCAACTTGTCGCCGGGACGAATCTTGGTGGCCTTGGCCGCCACATCACCTTTAACCGTGTAAACGAGGTAGGTTTGGGCAAGACAAGTGAAAGAAAGCGCGAGGCTGATTGCGAATGCTAACAAATATCTCATACGACCGCGATTAAGTGTACACTGAATTTTGAAGGAAACGGTTCGAATAGCGTTTCGAGAGGGCGATGATGGATGAACGGTAGAGTTTCCTGCTCTCGAGGGTGAAGGCGAACATCATCAGAATGGTGGCGAGATTGACACAGAACCCCCACTTCGAGAATAAGAGGAAAGTCAGGTAACTCAATATGGCGGAACATATGAACAGGGTGATTCCGGGGACTATCCTCGACTCCCTCATGAATGTGGCCGGAACAACCCGGCGTCCGCTCCCGGTCGTCCTCACGGCGGCTTCGACCGTGATCTGGAACAGCCAGCATAACACGAAAGCCAACACCCAGTTTATCCAGGAAGGGAGGTATCTCACTTTCTTCCCGATCAAAGTGTCAACGGAATGAGCCTGGATCAAGACTCCGGGCATTTTCCCGACCGGGGAGGAATGCATGTCCCTCTCTTCCCGGACACCGCCCAGAAGGACAATCTTACCTTCCAGGAAATCAGCTTCTTCCTCAATGTCATCCGGCGACACCACCCGGAAATTGACATTCCGGTAGTTGATCAGCCAATCCTCCCCATGATTCTCCAAAGTGTGTCCGGAATATCTCTCCACCACCGCGGCGGGGAAAGACAGGACCTCCTCCTGGCCGAGCTTGCTTTTCACACCAAGTTTACGGACAGGCAGATTATCCATATTGTTTTTCAGGTTGGCGAACCCTTCGAAAACCGTGACACTGTCCGCGAAAAAGGAATGGACAGAGGAGGTGAAACAACCCGCTCCGCTATCGTAATCCGTTAACTTGCAAGTGAATACCAATTTGTCCTTGTAAACGTTGACCACCTCTGTCAGCATGGCGTTCCCCTCCGCGTCAGACCTGTAACCCTCGAAGATGGCGTCCACCCCGACACAGGCTGGATCACACAGGGCGACTCGTTCCAGAATGGAGGCTATCTCTCCCCTTTCCCCGACATCGCTGATGTCCACGACCGCTATCACGCCGCTCTCCCCAGGCTTGCCGTAACTCTGGATCTCGAAAAACAAGTCAGTGACGCTGAACGCCTTCAACGCCTTACCCACCGGGTTGAAGAAGGATATGTTGAACGTGATGAAAGACAGGACGCCCAACAGAATAAACGCGCCGATCGTGATCAGCAGGTGGTCGCGATTGAGAATGAAACTCCATGTTATCCTTTTTGAACCCATTGTCGTGAAGTGTTCAACTTTCAAAAATAAAAAAAAATCAGGTATATTTGTTAAAGCAACAAATCATTCGTCAGTCATGTCCCTTCTCAATCATTCCCGCGCCTGCCTCGTAGGGCTCTTGTTATTCGTCGCTCATGGGGTTAACGCCCAGTCTCTCGACTCGCTCGCCTTGAGGGCGAAGGCGGACTCGCTGCAACTCGTGGCTGTCAAATTCGCGGAAGAAGGTGATTTCCAGTCGACTTTGAGGCTGTTTCTGGAGATCTCCGAGATCAAGAGGAACTCGCAGGGGGAAAACAGTTCCGAGTACGCTATAAGCGTCATGAATCTGGGCAATTGTTACGGCGACATGGGGGACATGAACAAGGCGTTCGAGTGCTACACTAAGTCTCTGGCCATCCTTCGTGAGGTCCACGGCGAGCATCATCCCAGATACGCCATGGCCCTGAATAACTTAGGGACATTTTACGCTGAGATGGGAGACTTTGTCAAGGCCATCGATTATTTCACCAAATCGCTGGACATCGAGAGAGAGAATTTTGGAGAGCAAACCGATGACTATGGGGAGAGACTCTGCAACCTGGCTCTATGTTACTGGTGGATTGAAGATTATGATAAAGCGGTCGAACTTCTTACCGAATCATTGGAGATTTATAAGGTGGTGTTGGGAGAGCGGCATCCGATCTACGCGAGGGGACTGATCAATTTAGGGGGCCTCTACTCTGAAATGGATGAGTATGAGAAGGCTCTCGGCTATCTCGAGAAAGGCGTGGAATACTATCGTGAGGTCTATGGAGGGCGGCACGTGGATTACGCGCGTAGCCTCATCAACCTTGGGATATGTTACCGGTCGCTCGGTGAACTTGACAAGGCGGCGGAAATCCTTTCCGAAGCGGTGGAAGGCACCCGTGAGATCTACGGGGAGCGGCATAAGGAATATGTCACGACCATAATCAACCTCGCGTTAGTCTATTCGGATCAGGGTAATCTTGAAGCGATGTCCAAGTATTTCCGCGACTTCGCGTCCATCTCCTCCGAACTCGTGCTGGACTCCTTCACCTACCTACCCAATAATCAAAGGGGCAAGTACTGGGACATCTTTGACCAATATTTCACGAAATCTATTCCCAAATTCGCCCGACCACTCTCCAATGACAAGGAATATCTTTGTACCACCTATGACGTCGCGTTGTTCTACAAAGGGCTGCTGCTGAACACTGAGACCGAGATGCGTAAGCTGATCCTTGAGAATGGTGACGAGGAGACTCTGTCGCTGTACGACCGGCTTCAGGAGGAGCGTCAGCGATTGGATGAGATCCGCGGGATACCAGTGGAGTTCCGACCGATGCCGGTCGATTCGCTTGAGAATGTCTGCGAGACATTGGAGCGGGATCTCCAGAAGAAGAGCAAGGCTTTCGGGGACTACACGAGGAACCTGTCCGTCAGTTGGAAGGACGTCCAATCGGCCCTGGGGAAACAGGACATCGCCATCGAGTTCCTGGAGTGCCTTGAGAACAGTGACAGCGTCGTCATCTACTATGCCTTGACTCTCAAACCTGACCAGGACGCCCCTCATTATGTCGAGTTGTTCGAGAAGAGCGACCTGGAGGCGCTGAAGGCGAAATACGCCGGACGACCTGACTCGGAAGGCTTGATCTACCGGGACAAGGGACTGTACGACCTTGTCTGGAAGCCTCTTGAGGAAGAGTTGAAGGGGGTAAAGAACATCTACTTCGGCCCCACCGGCGATCTGTACCAGACCGCCATCGAGTACGCCGACAACGGGAAAGGACCCATCTCCGGCAAGATGAACATATTCCGCCTTTCCTCCACACGCCAGCTGGCGGTGGAACGGGGGGATAAAGAGCGCAGTCGCTCCGCGGTCTTCGGGGGCCTGAAGTACGGCGCCTCGGAAGAGACCATGCTGGCTGACAGCCGGAAATATGAGAGGCGGGGCGTGCCGGAGGACGACTCCTTCGACGTCGACTCCCTGGACATCCGCGGGGCCGGCGGCGGAAGGATGGTCGCCGACCTGCCGGGGACCGAATCGGAGGCGTTGGAAATCGACGCCCTGCTACGTAAGGCGGGGATGGACAACACTTTACGACTAGGAGAGGATGGCACGGAGGCCGCTTTCAAGGATCTCTCGGGACGGCGTGAGAACATCATCCACGTCGCCACGCACGGCTTCTACTGGAACGGCCGGCAGAACCAGGATGAGGATGACGAGGAGACATCGATGACACGTTCCGGCCTCCTGTTCTCCGGCGCCAACAACACCTTGAAAGGCGGGAAGATAGAAGGCGTCGAGGACGGCATCCTGACAGCGAGGGAACTCTCCCAGATGGACCTCCGGGGGACAGACCTGCTCGTTCTCTCGGCCTGCCAGACTGGCTTGGGCGAGGTGAGCGGAGAGGGTGTCTTCGGCCTGCAGAGAGGCTTCAAGAAGGCCGGGGTCAACACCATCCTGATGAGTCTCTGGGAAGTGGATGACGAGGCCACCAGCCTGCTGATGACCTCCTTCTACAAAGAGCTGGCTAAAGGCAAGTCCAAATCCGAAGCCTTGAAGGCCGCCCAGAAAGCCGTCAAGAACCACAAGGGCAAAGATTTCTCTTCTCCCTTCTACTGGGCTTCATTCATCCTCCTCGACGGGGACTAATCAACAGAATAACGAGATCACGAGGGCGACGGCGAAACCGACACTTCCCACGAGCGTCTCCATCACCGTCCAAGTCTTGAGGGTGGTCTTCTCGTCCATCTCCAGCAGGGATTTCACGAGCCAGAAACCGGAGTCGTTGAAGTGAGAGCAGACCGTGGCGCCGCCCGCTATCGCCGCCGTGACGCAGGCCAGATGGACCGGCGAGAGCGAGGCGATCTCGGGCATCGCGGCGACAATCCCGGCCGCCATCGTCATCGCCACGGTCGCCGAGCCGACTGAGATTCTCACGAGCGCCGCGACCACGAAGGCCACAATCACAATCGGCAGGGAGGCCGAGGCCACGGCATTCCCTATCACCTCACCAAGTCCTGAATATTGAAGAATATACCGAAGCACCCCGCCGCAGGCCGTGACCAACAGGATGAGGCCCACCGGCTCCAGCGACTTGGTCATCACCTTCTCCAGTTCCTCCTTTGTGTAGCCGTTCCTGTAGCCGAGCAGGAACATCGCGGTGAGGGTGGCGATGGTCAGGGCCACGAACGGCTCGCCAAGGAAACCGAGGATCCCCCTGGCCGGGGCGAACGCCTCAACCACTCCCGCGACTGACTTTAAGATGATCAGTACCAAAGGGATAAGGATGATGATAATCACCGTCCAGAAGGATGGGATCTTCGAGCGGTCGGTCTTCCCCGCGGGGACAATACTTTCCGGAGCGGGAATATGATACTTCTTCCCGCAATAAGCTCCCCAGACGGGGCCGGCGACTATCATCGCGACGATTCCGCAAAGAGCGCCGATCAGGATGACCCAGCCAAGGTCCACCCCGAGCATAGTGGCCACCAGCACCGGGCCGGGGGTCGGAGGGATGAAGGCGTGACCGACAGCCAGGCCGGCCAAGAGCGGGATGGCGTAATAGAGCGACGAGCGGCCGGTGCGTTTCGCAAGGGAGAAAGCCAACGGGATCAGGATGATCAGTCCGGCGTCGAAGAAGACCGGCATGGCGATGACAAGTCCGGTGATGGCGAGGGCCCATGCGGCCTTCCTCTCCCCGAACTTGTCCACCATCGTCACGGCAAGGGCCTGAGCCCCTCCGGAGATCTCCAAGATGGAGCCGAACATCGAGCCGAGGCCGACAAGTAAAGCTATGCTTTTCAGCGTGTTACCAATCCCGTCATCAACCGCGCCGATGATCTGCTCGAAGGACATTCCGGCCCCCAGCCCGATCAGGACAGCTCCCACCAGAATGGCTATCATGGCGGGCAGCTTGAACCGGATGATCAGCGCGAGCAGGACAATCAGGCCGATGACGGCCGCGATGACGAGTCTGGTAGTGTCCATCTTCTAACTCAAATCCAACACATAGACCCCTCTGGGGCCGATCTTCACAGGAGCCTTAAGGTCAACGACTTCCCCGGTGACAGCGTCCGTCCCCTTCGTGTAGCCATTGATGACCTCGGAGAAGCGTTCCATCCCGACCTCCCTCTCCGTGTCGGAGCCGTTGAGAATCACAAGGACAGTGTTCTTCCCGTCCGTCCGGGCATAGACATAGCATTTCGTCTGGTTGTCCGGGGTATAATGAATAAGCTTACCCTCGGTCACGGGACCGGACTTCCGGCGCCAGTTCAAAAGCTTGCTGGCGAAGTCCCAGCACTCGTTCTGGAAGGCGTCGCGGCCCTCCTTGGTGAACGCGTCGGCAGGATCCTCCTTCCACCCTCCCGGGAAGTCCGCCCTCAGGGCCTCACGGCCCGCCATAGCGATCTCGGTGCCATAATAGACCTGAGGTATTCCCCTGGTGGTCAGCAGGAAAGCCAGGCCCTGCTTGAGTTTCCAGGCGGGGTCGCCGGGATTCATGAAGCGGGAGATGTCGTGGTTGTCGAGGAAAGTCAGGACGTGGTCGGGATCGGGGAACAGGAAGTCCTGGGTGATCACCTCATACATCTTGAACAGGCCCGCCTCGGAGCCCTCGCTGGTGTTGCTCTCGTTCAGGATCTCACGCTGAGTCGTGAAGGTCAGGTCGAAATCCATCACGGTCTTGAGGTGGGAGTCATTGGGGTTGACGGCGGAGCCTCTCTGCCACCATCCGGCGGCTGAGTTGCGGGGGTACCAGCCCTCCCCGACGATGTTGAAGTCGGGGTACTCGGCCTCGATCTCGTCGCACCAGCGGACCATGAAATCGTAGTCGGCGTAGGGGTAGGTGTCCATCCGGATGCCATCCACCCGGGCATATTCAATCCACCACAAACTGTTCTGAATCAGGTAGGTGGCGAGGTGGCGGTTGCGCTGGTTGAGGTCGGGCATGCCTCCGGAGAACCAGCCGTCGATCAGGGTCTGCTTCTCCGACTCGGGGGCGTGCGGATCTATCAGCGTCCACTTGTAGTGGGTGGTGGTGACAAGGCCCTCGGGGCGCCATCTCTGCGGTCCGGGCTGGCCGGGTTGGCCTGGTTGGGCGCCTTGTCTGGGCTGACCCTGAGCTTGAGCGGCGGCACGTTTGCCAATTTGGACGGCCACGTCGTTCTGATTGAACCAGTCGTCCTCCGGGACATCCTCCATCCACCAGTGCGTGCTTCCGCAGTGGTTGAAGATCATGTCCATCACAACCTTGATCCCCCTCGAGTGGGCGGCGTCGATCATGTCGGCATATTCCTCATTGCTCCCGAGACGGGGGTCGATGAGGTAGAAGTCGGAGATGGCGTAACCGTGGGAGGCGTTGCTCCGGTTGTACTGGACCGGGTTCAGCCAGATCGCCGTGACTCCCAGATTGTCAATATAATCCAGATGATCCTTGATGCCCTTGAGGTCGCCGCCGTGGTGGCCACCGCCGTTCTGGCGGTTGACCGGGAAGTTCTCCCAGGCGTCGTTGGAGGGGTCGCCGTTGGAGAAGCGGTCGGGCATGATCAGGTAGAGGACGTCCTTGGTCGAGAAGCCCTGGGCACCGGTCTTGGTGTTGCGGGGCCTCAGCTCGAAGGTCTTGTCGGTGGTCTTCCGGCCCTCCTTGAAACGGAAGGTCATGGTGCCGGGCCGGGCCTCCGGGGCGATGTCAAGATAAACGAATAAGTAGTTGGGGCTCTTGACTTTAGCGACCTCCTTTACGGTGACGCCGGGATAGTCTTTCAGAGTCAGGTCGGATGCCGAGATGTTCGGGCCGTAGAACATGACCTGGAGCTCGTGGTTCTTCATTCCGGTGTACCAGAACGGGGGATCCATCCTCTGGATGTCGGCGGCGCTGATCCCGCTCTCGAAGGCCAGGACCGCGAGAGATATGATTAATATTCTTTTCATATCAGAAGAACTTGGCGATGTCGTCGAGGGGTTTACGGTTGGGTTTCTGGGGGTCGGAGGCGCGGTGGCCGAGGGCGATCACGGCCATGACAACCTCCTCCTCGGGAATGCCCAGAAGGGCCCGGAGGGCGTCCGCGTCACGAATTCCCATGATCAAGGTGTCCAGCCCGAGCGCGCGGGCCTTCAAGACGAGGTAGGCGTTGGCGAGGCCGTTGTCATAGGCGCCCCAGCCGTCCCCGATCTCGTTGGAGGCCACACCGTGGAAGTGCCCCGACTGGCCTTTCACGAAGGTCGAGACGATGAACACGTGGGCCCCGGCCGTTTTCTGGGGGTTGCTGCCCGCAAGCAGGCTCCGGACGGCGTCGGCCTTCTCCGGGGATATGGCCACGTAGTAACGGGCGCTCTGGGTGTTCGCCCAAGACGGGGCGTCCTGGGCCGCCGTGAGGATCTCCCGGACCTCGGCCTCGCTGACAGACTTGGACGCGTCGAAGTCCCTGACGCTGCGACGTGTGGCGAGCACATCGTCGAACGTAACAGGGGTAGCGGCGTCCTGCCGCTTCTGCCCGCAGGAAACCAGTGCCCCCAGGGCTAAAATCGCAGTGATCATTCCTTTCATTTGGCTATTTGTTAATTTGTTTGTTGGCGGTGTTTTGTTTTTGCACGCGGATGGAGGTAAAGATAAGGATAATCATCGACATACGACTGTTTCCATTCAGGAAATAGTCGGCGGTGTGAATGAGTAAGGGCGAGGGGGCGACGGCCGGGGTAGGTTTAGCAGACTGAGGGCAAGGTTTTACGGGTCGGGGGCGGGGTTTTGAATACCGAGCGTGGGCTTTTGCAGACCGGGGGCACGCCAACATGCCCTGCAGGCCAACACAATGGCGATCGGTCGGCTTTCGACCACTTTCAAATGAGGTTCCCGCCACACCAATCGGCCCCACAACCCCCTCAGAGCCCGATCGCCATGCGCCCGGTCTGCAAAAAAAGGTGTTTCCAAAATAAAAAACACGACAGTTACAACAATTGTAATAATCGACCTTATGGGCGAGGAAATAATTGATGGATTAGATAAACGCCGAGAGCGGTAACCTGATCCCTTTCCCCCGAATAATTCGTACCTTAGCACTATATTTCATTAACACCATGGCGACATATCCTTGCGAGAATTGCAGATTCAGGGCGCGTTACGACAAGAGCCCCAAGTCGGTTCTGGGGCGTTTCTGGCGCTGGCACATAAATTTCTGCCCGGGCTTCAAGGCCTATTTCACCAACCAGGATGAGGAGACGAAGGCGGCGATCCGGGAGAAGTATGATTTCCGGAAGTATCAGTAGAGCCTATGACCTTCCTGATCGAGTTGCTGGCGCGTTCTATTCCAGGAACTTGACGTCTCGCATGAAGGCGAGCATGGCGTCCATCCAGGCGTCGGAGGAATGGCCGGTGGGGATGGCGCCGAACCCGTGCTGGGCCACGAAGTAGGTGTGGTACTCGACCGGGGCGCCCGAGCCGTGCCAGGCGTTATACACCAGCAGGCTTTGCTCAGGGGTGAAAAACACGTCATTGACCACGGAGCAGATGAACATCGGCATGGCGTCTTCCGGCGCGGTGAAGGAATGATCCTCCCAGCCACCGTAGATGACGCCGGCGAAATCGGGTCTGGAGCCCTCGTCGTGGACAGCCGCCTGGTGCAGGGTCGTGATGGCTCCGGCGGAGAAGCCCATCATGCCGATCCTCTCAAGCCCATATTCAGAGGCGTGGCGGCGAATGTAAGCCATGGCCTCATTAGCGTCGGCGAACGCGAATTTGACGCCCTCGAAGTCGTAGAGATTGAAGTCCGAGTTGGGGTCTCCCCTTCCCGCTATGCTTTGCAGGAGTTTGTCAACAGCCCCCTTCGCCTCCTCGTAACTCGAGGCCGGCTCGCCGGATTCCTTCATCAGGGGAGCCGTGCGATATTTCAGAACGAAAGCGGTTATGCCCTGTCCGTTCAGGATTCTGGCGACATCGGTTCCCTCGTAATCATAGGCGAGCGAGATGAAACCGCCGCCGGGCAGCACCAGCATGCCAGTCCCGTTAGGATGCTCAGGGACAAATACTTCCAATGTCGGGTCAGCGATATTGAAAAGAGTCACGGTGCCATTGGGGTTGGGGTTGGAGCACTCGCTGTGTGTCCATCC
>CADBRH010000054.1 GCA_902797035.1 uncultured Bacteroidia bacterium
GAGGATGATCGCGGACATGAAGGCCGGACCTCCCTGGATGAAGTAGGACTTGATCTGCTGGTGGAAAGGAACATCCTCGCCGGTACCCTTGAGGAGATCCTCGGCGGTGAGCTGCTGGGGAGCCGCTTGCTCGGTGGCGGCAGGCTCAGTGGCCTGCTCCTGAGCGGACGCGATGCTGGCAGAGAGAGTGAGGGCACCCGCTACAGCCAAGAACATGAAAAACTTTTTCATAACCGTTTTCGTGTGATTTAATTAATAAAGTATTAAATAGTTATATTTTTCCGATGTTTGTATTGACACCAAAAACCCTACAAAAAACCGTTGCAATTTACTAAATTATTTTCAAAAGGCAAGGATTACTTTGAAATTTCTCCCTTGAGATTATCCCCCAGCCTGGCTTTAACCCACTCGTTGTCCTTACTCTCTCCCATCAGGTGGAAAAGTTTGCCCAGGGCGCTTTCCGTGGTGATGTCCGAGCCGGACACCACCCCCGCTTTCTCGAGGGCCTTCCCTGTGGCGTAAAGGTCCGTGTCCACTTTCCCCGAGAGGCACTGTGTCACGTTCATGACGATCTTCCCCATGGCGACCGCCTCCTTGACCGTGTCCAGGAACCATTGCTTGGAAGGCGCGTTGCCCGAGCCGTAGGTTTCCAGGATCACGGACCTGGTCTCTGGGCCGAGCAGGATGTTCCGGACGACCTGGGGGGTGATCCCGGGGTGGACCTTGAGTATCGAGACCCTGGTGTCGAGCGACTCCCGGACGCGGAGAGGACTGTCCATGAAGGACGGCCTAAGGATAGCCTTGAAATTGTATCTGATGCTTATGCCCGCCTCCGCGAGGGGAGGATAATTCGGGGACCTGAAGGCGTTGAAATCCTCGGAGCTGACCTTTACACTTCTGTTGCCCCGTAACAGATTGGAGTTGAAGTAGATGCAGACCTCGGGCACAAGGGCGCGCCCTTCGGTGTCCTTGGCGGACGCTATCTCCACGGCGGAGATCAGGTTCTCCTTGCCGTCCGTCCTGGGGACTCCGATGGGGAGCTGGCTTCCGGTGAATATGACCGGCTTCGAGAGATTCTCGAGCATGAAACTGACGGCGGAGGCGGAATATGCCATGGTATCCGTGCCGTGAAGGATGACGAATCCGTCGTAGCTGTCGTACCTCTCCCCGATAAGCCTGGCGAGAGCCTGCCACATGGATGGTTCCACGTCAGAGGAGTCAATGAGAGGATCGAAGGTGTAGGAGTCGATCCGCATCGCGTATTTGGCAAGCTCTGGCACTTCCCCGAGGATCTGGCTGAAGTCGAAAGGCTTCAGCGTCCCGTCCGAGGCGTCCTCTCTCATGCCTATGGTGCCGCCGGTGTAAATCAGCAGAATGGATGATGAACCTGTCATATTCCGAAAAGTTGTTTGGCGTTTGATGTGGTGGTCTCCGCGACCTCTTCGACAGTGACCCCTTTCAGTTCCGCGACCTTGGCGGCTATCAAGGGAATATAAGAGCTCTCGTTCCTCCTGCCCCGGAAGGGGACGGGGGTGAGATACGGCGCGTCCGTCTCCAGGACAATCCGCCCGAGCGGGACCTTCCTCACCACCTCCGCCAGCGAGGCGTTCTTGAACGTGACGACTCCTCCCACTCCCATGTACCAGTCCCCGAGCCTTTGAAGCTCCATGAAACTCTCGAGGCTTCCGCTGTAGGCGTGCATGTTGCCGCGGAGTCCTTTGTGCTGGCGGAATATCTCCAGGATGTCCCCCATGGCGTCCCTCATATGGATATTGACGGGCAACCCTTTCTCCTTGGCGTAGTCCAGCTGCCAGTGGAGGGCCTCTTTCTGCTCCTTCTCGAACTCTTTTCCCTCATGGTAATCGAGGCCGATCTCCCCGACCGCGACTATATTCCTGTCCGAATAATCCAACATCCTGGCTATCTCGTCCTTCCAGCCCTTCCCGACGGAACCCGGGTACAGGCCGAGCATCGGCCGCAGGACCTCGGGGTGGCGGTCGCAGAGGTCGAACATCCTCTTCCGCTCCGAGCTGTCCACGTCGGGCTGGAGCATTATCCCAACCCCGGCCCCGAGCGCCCTTGTGATGTACGAGTCCTCCTCTCCGGAGAAAGCGTCGTCGGACAAGTGACAATGAGTGTCTATGAGAAACATAATCCCAAAGATACTCATTTTTCTTTCACCTTCACACTTTCGCGGTCCTGGGGGAGCAATGCTGGAGGAGATCCACGGAGATGAAGCCGTCGCACTCCAATGTCGTGACCAGGCGGCTGACTTTGCTGAAGGGCCAGCCGAACAAGGAGCACATCTCGTCGATACCTATCCCACGTTTGGCTTTGACGGTCATCGCCACTTTCAGCAGATCCCTCCTCGAACTCTCGTCGATGTCTGAGTAACGGGCTTCCACCTCCGCCTTGTAATCCGCTTTCAGAGATATGGATGTCTTGCCGAGACCGAGTTTCTCCACAAGATCCGGGAGGCTTCCGATCGGCTCGGCTATATTCTCCCGAATCAGCAAGTTGCATCCTTGAGACAGGGGATCGTCGATCCTTCCGGGTAGGGCGTAAACGTCCCTGTCGTACGAATACGCGAGCCGGGCCGTCATCATCCCGCCTCCCCGGATCCTGGATTCGACCAGGATCGTGGCCTCGCACATTCCGGCGATCACGCGGTTGCGGCGGAGGAAGTTTATCCCGATCGCGTCTGTTCCGGGAGGAAAGTCGGTGACAAGGGCGCATCCGGGTGTCGTGGCCATAGACTCCCCGACAACGGCGTTCCTCCGCGGATAGATGTCGTCGATCCCGGTCGCCATCACTCCGGCCGTGGGCAGACCGAACTCTAGGGCCGCCTTGTGTGCGGCCACGTCCACTCCGATTGCCAATCCGCTGACTATCAGTGGTTTGACTCTCGCCTTGGCGAACGCCTCAATGATGTTGCGACACCAATCGAGGCCGTAGTATGAAAGGTTTCTGGTGCCGATCACGGCTACTTGGGGCCGGGTGTCGAACACTTCCTCAGGCGGCCGGGATCCTTTGTAATACAGTCCCAGCGGCGGGTCGTCGCATTCGATAAGTGCTTTGGGATAACCGGGCTCGCCGTGACAGATGAAAGCGTCGCCTGAGGAGGCGAGTCTTTCCAACTCGATGGCCGCCGACTCGTAAGAGCTCATGGTTATCAGTGAGGCGTATTTGGCTCTGGACAGGGAGCCCAGGAAGGCGGAGATTTCTTTCGGCGGGGTTTTGAAAACGGCGGCGGCTCCGCCGAAGGCCTCCAGGAGGGCGAGACCGATCTTCGGCTCAAAACCAAAGATCCTGTTGAGGGCGCATTGACATGCCCTCTCTTCGTCGATGTTTTTCATAATTCATTATAGTTTAAGAAGTTGAAGTTATTTGTGGTCGGGAGGACAGGTGTGGCCTCCCGACGCTTCGCGCCCTACCCGGGTAAATGGTCGGCCACACCTGTCCTTCCCGGCCTTCAGGACGGGTCAGATGACCAGCATGGCGTCGCCGTAGGGGCCGAAACGGTAATCCATCTCAAGTGCCACCTTGTAGGCGTTCATGATGTGCTCGAACCCTCCGAAAGCCGCCACGGCCATGAGCATCGTGGATTCTGGCATATGGAAGCCGGAGACCACGGCGTCGGGAATGGAGAACTCGTAGGGAGGGAATATGAACTTGTTGGTCCACCCGTCGAAGGGCTTGACCTCATGAGTCGTGGTGACATAGGTCTCGAGCCCCCTCAACACGGTCGTGCCGATGGCCACCACCTTGTGGCCTCCGTTCTTGGCCTTGTTGATGACTTGGCAGGCTTCATCGCCGATAATCAGCCGCTCGGAATCCATCCTGTGCTTGGAAAGGTCCTCAACATCCACTCTTCTGAACTGCCCGATTCCCATGTGGACCGTGATGAAAGCCCTGTCTATGTCCTTGAGGATCATCCTGTTGAAAAGCTCCCGGCTGAAATGGGTGCCGGCGGCGGGAACGGCTACCGCGCCTTCCTTGGAGGCGAAAATAGTCTGGTAGTTGTCCTTGTCCTCGGCGGTGACGGTACTCTTAACCCATTTTGGCACGGGAAGCTCGCCAAGGCTGAAGAGCGAGCGCTTGAAATCCTCGTAGGAGCCGTCGTAAAGGAAACGGAGCGTGCGTCCCCTCGAAGTCGTGTTGTCGATGACTTCGGCCACCAGGCTCTGGTCATCCCCGAAGTACAGCTTGTTCCCTATCCTTATCTTCCTCGCGGGATCCACAATCACGTCCCAGAGGTGCTGCTCCCGGTTCAACTCCCTCAGGAGGAACACCATGATGTCGGCCCCGGTCTTCTCCTTTTTCCCGTACAACCTGGCCGGGAACACCTTAGTGTCATTCAGCACAAAAGTGTCGCCTTTGCCGAAATAGTCGATGATGTCTTTGAAAAGCCTGTGCTCGATCTCGCCGGTGTCCTTGTGAACCACCATGAGTTTGCATTCGTCACGCCATCTTGTTGGCTGCTGGGCCACGCGCTCCTTGGGGAGGAGAAACTGGAATTGGGAGAGTTTCATAAGTTCGAATATATTCGAAATACTTTTTATATACGGCCTTCACCGGGAAAATGTTTCAACTCCCGGAACACTTCCACGATCGAGGGATATGTGTCTTTCAGATAAGGCGACAGGCCGGACCTGGCTACCCAGGCGGCTTTCGTGATGTCCTCCTCGCGTTGCGGGGTGAGATCCAGTGGGTCGGTGAACAGCATGTCGTACCACCATGTGTGCTTGAGATGCCACACCTCGTTCCTACGGTAGCAATGATCAGTGACGCAGATCAGGTCCCTGAGCTCGAGATTATGTATTCCCGTCTCCTCCTCAACTTCCCTCAAAGCGGTGACTCGGATGTCCTCCCCTTCCTCCTGATGACCTTTGGGCAAGTCCCAGAGGCCGTTCCTGCGGATCAGCAGGGCGTCGCCCCTGCGGTTGGAAACGACTCCTCCCGCGGCGTTGACCTCCCTGAAACATGAAAGGAACGCCCGGTAGGTGGATTCCATATCGGATGTGGGGATATATATCCGTGAAAGAGAGCCCGATGTCTCGAATCTGTCCACTAGCGTGGGGATATCCCTATCGTCACCGATGTGGAACTCGATGGAATTGGGATCCGAAAGGGCCGGCTCGTCGGGCGGGCAGATTATCATGCACCTCTTTTCCAGGAATATCTTTCGCATCTTGAGGTTTAAAATCACTATATTTGTAAACTATGCCGCGAATTTAGAAAATCATTTGGAATGAACATTGAGTCAACGGACAGAATACTGGCGGCCCGCCTGCTCGGGATCGGGGCGGTGCTCTTAAGGCCAGGGGAGCCCTTCACGTGGGCTTCCGGATGGCGTTCCCCGATTTATTGCGACAACCGGAGGATTCTCTCCGACCCGGATGTCCGCTCCTTCGTGGCGGAAGAACTCGCCAAGAAGGCGTCCGCGCTTTATCCGGACGCCGGGATAGTGGCCGGGGTGGCCACCGGGGCCATAGCTCATGGAGTCCTCGCGGCGGACAGGATGGGAAAGCCTTTTGTCTACGTCCGTCCAAAACCGAAGGATCACGGCACAAAATCCCAGATTGAAGGGAATCTTCCCAAGGAAGCGAAAGTAGTTGTGATAGAGGATCTTGTGTCCACGGGCATGAGCAGTCTGGCGGCGGTGGACACTTTGCGCGGGGCCGGCGCCGAGGTTCTTGGCATGGTGGCTATATTCACATACGGCTTCGACATCGCCTCCGAGAGGTTCAAGGAGGCGGGGGTACGTCTCGACACTTTGACGGACTATGGCGCGCTTATTGAAGAGGCGACCGCTCAAGGGTTGGTTGGCCCGGAAGAGGCCCCGACACTCGCCGAATGGCGTCTCAACCCGGTGGATTGGAATAGAGAAACGATTAATGGATAATACTATATGACAACAGATATCACAAGCAAGCATGGCGTGGTGTCGAAGTCTCCTTTCGAGCTTTACATGGCGTTCGTGGACATGAGGAATTTCCTCCTGATGCTCCCTGAGGACAAGCGCCGGGGAGTCGAGGCGGATTATGACACCATCTCGATGACCGTCCAAGGTTTCAAGATAGGAGTCATGGTCAAGAACCGTGTCCCATATTCACGGATAGAGTTCATCGACAACGGGGCCCCGTTCGCTTTCAGCGGCTCGCTTCATTTTGACGCTGTCCCGGACGGGACCTACCATACTGATTTCCACATCGAGTTCCACGCTGACTTCAATCTCATGATGAAGATGATGCTCGGCGGCAAGATCCGGGAGGCCATGGACAGGGTCGTGGACGGCTTGGTCTCAGCCTCGGAGGGCAGGGTGCCCGAGGGAATTGACGAGGAGACCATGAGGAAGGCGATGGAGGAGTTCGGGAAGAGGCAGGATCGATAGGTAGGCGCCGTGATGGAGGACAGGGTTCTGGTGGACATCCTTGAGAGGGCGGTAGGGCCGGAGAAAACCCGAGCCGCCTTTGACGCTTTCTCCCTGCCCGCCTCGGTGTCAATACGTCTCAATCCTTTCAAGTGGCCCTTCGGGGAGGACGGGGTGAATCTGGTCAGAAGGGTGCCGTGGAGTGAGTACGGGTATATGCTGGACGGGAGGCCAAGATTCGTCGAGGACCCGCTGTTCCATGCGGGCCTCTACTATGTTCAGGACTCCTCCGCCATGATCGCCGGCCATATGCTGAGGGAATGCCTCGACCTTGTGTCGGATTCCGGGAGACCTCTCATGGCCCTTGACCTTTGCGCCGCGCCTGGCGGCAAGACGACAGACATGTCCGCGTCTCTCCGGGAGCGCCTGGGCGACGACTTCCGGATCGTCGCCAACGAGGTGTCCCGCCTAAGGGCGTCGGTCCTGCGCGACAACGTCGCTGTCTGGGGAGACCCCAACGTCATTGTCACATCCTGCGACCCCAAGACGTTCGCCCGACTGGAGGGATATTTCGACATCATCCTTGTGGACGCCCCGTGCTCCGGGGAGGGAATGTTCCGCAAAGATCCCCGGGCGGTGGAGGAATGGTCCGAGGAGGTTGTGGCGCTTTGCTCGGCGCGCCAGAGAAGGATCCTCGCCGACGTCTGGCCCGCCCTTCGCCAGGGAGGCTTGTTGATATATGCCACATGCACTTTCGAGGAATCGGAGAACGACGCCAACGTCCTCTGGGCCGCCGCGGAGCTTGGCGGAGAGGTGATAGACTATGAATATCAATCGCTTCCTGGTGTTCTGCGGACTAAGACAGGAGCGCTTCTCATGCCAGGCCTCGTTGAAGGGGAGGGACAGTTCGTGTCCGTCCTGAGGAAGACCTCCCCGTCCGGGAAAACCCGCCTGACCCCGGATTGCCTCCGGCCGTTGAGGAACGGTCTGGTGAAAGGCGAGGTGAAAGGAAGGGACTTTGTGCCTGATCCGGACTGGGCGTTGAGCATAGATCCGCCTTTGGACAAGTATCCTTCCGTGGAACTGGACAGGGAGACGGCGCTTCGCTATCTCCACCGTGACAGCGTGTTCGTCGAGGGGCAGCCCGAAGGCTACCTGATCGTCCTCCACAGGGGATGTCCCCTGGGCTTCGTGAAGAATATCGGCAAACGATGGAACAATCTCCATCCACTGAACAGAAGAATAAGAATAGATATATGATTATGAAGAGATTACTCTTGATCGTGGCGGCTCTCGCCATCGTCATTCCCCTGTCCTCCCAGACTAAGACCTCGCCGGAGGAGTACGCTGAGCGTTACAGTCTCCTTGTCACAAAGCTCGGGCCGACCGGGGTCGGGATCGAGACCCTTATCCAGAAGTGGGAGAAAGACTATCCCGATGACACTGAGATGCTTCTGGCGAAGTTCTCGTATTATTTCTCCAAGAGCAAGACCGAGAAGCTGGAGATAAGGGAGGGGAGCAGGTACCTGGGCAACGCCCCGACATTGACCTTGAAAGACTCCCTGGACAGGGACGTGAATTATTTCACGGTCTCCAATTTCGAGGATGAGCTTTTCGGTAAGGCTACCCAGGCCATCGACAAGGCGATCGAGCTTAACCAAAACCGCCTGGATTTCAGGTTATACAAGTTGTCCGCCTTGCTTGATTACGAGGCGGACAGCCCGGACATGGCTTTGGCCGGCCTGAAGGGTCTGATCGACTACGACGGCCACAACCATCCGGCGTGGGAGTATCCCGGATTTGTGACCGACGAGACCTTGTTCCCGGCGGTCATGCAGGACTGCTGCTTCGCGTTCTACAAGATAGGTACCCCGTCTTCTTACGAGGCGTTCAAGGAGCTCTCCGAGAAGATGCTCTCATATTATCCGGACGCATTGGAGTACATGACCAACATCGGCTCGTATTACCTCGTGTACAAAAAAGACAGCAAGAACGCTCTGAAGGTTTACAATAAAGTTCTCAAGAAGCGGCCGGACGACTACGCGACCATCAAGAATTGTGTGCTTCTGGCCCGCAAGGACAAGAATGTCAAGCTTGAGAAAAAGTATCTCCCGATGCTGATCCGTGTCACTCCCGACGAGACGGAGAAGGCCGCCGCCCAGACACGCCTCTCCGCTCTTTAGCGCTCGATCCAGGGGAGGTTGAAGCGGTAATGGAGGCGGCTGGAGATGAGGTGGATAACACAGTCAGGAGTCTGGACGCAAGCGAAATAGCCTTTCGGCTCGGCATGGTAGGCGTCCATCGTGAAGTCCCCGGTCCACGCTCCGCCGGTAATGACACGGCCGGAGCCGTCGGACAGCAATTTCCCTGAGGTCCAAGAGTTTCCCTCATCGTAAGACAGGAATATGGTCATACCTCCATCTGTGAAAGTGGCCAGCATTATCGGGCCCTCCATGAGCCTTTTCAGCGCGAGCCTCTGCCCGCTTCCGATCGGCGGGAATCCACTGGCCCGGCTGGTCCAGGTCCTTCCTTTGTCCGCTGAGAAGCTGACCGGCATCATGCCGTCGATGGAATTCCCCCTTCCGAAAGCCATCAGCCTACCATCTTTGAGCTCAACTACCCCGGCGTGAATCCCCGGGATTGTGGCGCCCGTGTCTTCCCATGTCTTTCCCCCGTCGCCGCTCAGGTGGAAGGAGGTGCCGTCGTCACCCCCGGGGCCGGCGTCGCAGCACTGGACTATCGTTCCGTCCCCGAGAATGATAGGTCCCGCTATCACCTGGCGCCTGACATCATGCCCGGCCTCGGCTATGGCAGGCCTCGACCAAGTCCGTCCGTTGTCCCGGCTGGTCCTCACCACCATGCAAAGCCTTTTCCAGTCGCCCGAGTCGGCAACCCCGTTCACATGGAGCAAAGTCCCGTCCGGGAGCGTCAGGAGCGAGCTTCCGGTCATATTCCTGTCCGGCACTTTGAAGAACAGAGAGGACGGGTCCCATGAACCGGATCCGCGACGCAGTCTGGATCCCAACACGACCATCTCCCTCCCGCTCTCCGCTTCTGCCGAGAACCAAATCGCCAGCAAATCGCCGTTGGGACACCAGGTGATGGCCGGCTGGTGGTTATGACTATAGAAAGGGGATCCGTCGGCCGGAGGTATGACGAATGGTATGGGGTCGATCCAAACAGGCTCGCCGGCAGGGTCTGGCCATTTGACTTTTCTTTGCCGTACTTCTCTCTCGTTCAGGGGCTTGAACTCTTTGCCCTTGAAAGTCTTCGGGACAAGTTCAGTCTCCACCACCCGGAACCCGATCTGGCAACTCGAGTCCTCCGGAATCGCCGCCGAACGCGAGGCGCTCCTCAGATATTCCAAAGGGGTATTGTGGCTGCCTCCCCTCGTGACCCTGTAGAGACCGTCCGACGGGCCTCCGGGGTCGGCCTGAGGTTTTCCGGAATATGGCCCGTACCAGTCCAGGCACCATTCCTCGACTCCTCCGTGCATCCCGTGAAGCCCGAAGGCGTTCGGCTCGTCAAGGCCGGTCTCCAAAGACACGGTGACTAGTTCCCTCTCGGTCCTCTGATTCTTTAAAAAGCTCTCGGGCAGGTTTTCACCGGTGTGGAAAGGAGTTGTTGTCCCCGCCCTGCAGGCATATTCCCACTCAGCCTCGGTGGGCAGACGGAAACGCCTCCCGGTCTTGGCGGAGAGCCATTCGCAGTACGCGACGGCGTCGTCGTGAGAGACGAGTACGACCGCCTCGTTGTCTCCGGAGGAGAATCCGTCCTTGCCCCTGAGCGTCTTGTGCTCCGGACGGAAACTCTCGTACTGGAGGTTTGTTATATCCGTCGCGCTCATCCGGAACACTCTGGATATCTTGACCTTATGGACCGGGGCCTCGTCGGAGTGGAAACCGCCGACGGCGCTTCCCATCATGAATTCCCCTGGAGGTATGGTGACCATTCTAGGGAAGTCCTGCCCGGAAAGGCTGGCAGCCATCGAAAGAAAAGCCGCCAGCGCGAGCGATAGTCTCGGTCTCATATCTTTCTGTTATGTCTTTGGAAGTAAAGTTGGCCGGCGTTGTAGAGGTTCTGCCAGACGCTGTAAAGACCTCCGGCCACGGAGGTGACAGGAGTCATCCACGAGTACCCGAGCCAGATCAGGAAGCCGGTGTTCTTCTGGCCGAGGGCCTGGCCGGCGGTGACCGCGTCCGAATACTTACGCCCTACAGCCCTTCCCGCGGCGAATTGGATTATGGCGCAGATGAGCGAGATCACCCCGATCATCACTCCTGTCCATAATGAGATCCCGCTCGCCAGTGTGGCCTTGGTGGCGAGATAGATGGAGAGGCAAAGGGTGATTCCCCAGACATAGAATGCCCATCCCACTATCCGGAGAAGTTTACGGTGGAGTTTCCTCATGGTGTAGCGGACCAGCCAGGCGAGCAGAAGGGGAAGGACGAGGAGGGGGAAAACCCTCATGCAGATCGCCGCGAACCTAGCCAGGAAGGTGGTCCCCTCGACAGGGTGGACAATCGGGATCACCACGGGGATTATGAAGGCCGCCAGGACGTTGATCAGGACAACATATGTGACAGTGTCAGAGAGATTTCCTCCGAGTTTGTCAGTGATAACCCCGGCCGCGGCGGCGGTCGGGCAGACGAAGCACAGCATGGCGCACTCGAGGAGGATTCTCAGGTCCCCGTGAGGGATTCCTGTGGCCACTAGGGCCAGAGCGATGAACAGTATGGTCTGGAAAGCCAGCAGCCAGATGTGCCATTTCCTGATCCTTAGGTCGTGTGGGGAGACTTTGTTGAACTGGAGGAACAGCATCAAGGCCACGAATGTGGGCTGGACACCTTTGGCGATGCCGGAGAATGCCGGCTCGATGGTGGCGAGAGCGGGGATAAGATGCAGGGCGAGGCATAGCCCGATACCGATGACTATCGCCAGCGGGAGCATCCAGTCCTTGATGAATTCGATGATTCTCGACATCTATTCCGGCTTTGATTGGCAAATATCGCGAAATAAATGATAACTTTGTGGTTCAATGCCGAATAATAATGAATAATCATATCGTCTACATGAAAAAGCCTTTCTTGATGATGGCAGCGATTCTCACACTCGCCGCTTGCGCCCCAAAACAGGCCAAGGCGCCAGCTATTGACCTCTCGAATCTCGACACCTCCGTCTCCCCGGCGGATGATTTCTACCGCTACGCCACCGGCGGATGGCAGAAGAGGAACCCCCTTCCACCCGAGTTCGCCCGTTTCGGCACTTTCGACCAGTTGAGCGAGACCAATGTCGAGCGTCTCAACGAGCTTTTCGCCGGCATGTCGAAGATGAAGACAGCGGAAGGTTCAGTGGAGCGCAAGATATCCGACCTTTACAAGCAAGGTCTCGACTCGGTGAGGTTGAATACCGAGGGGGCCGCCCCCCTGAAGGCCATGCTGGACAAGATATATTCAGCTCCCGGCAAGGCTGAGATCGTGGAGATTGTGGCCGGGATGCACGACGCCGGCGACGGTCCGTTCTTCGGCTCGTATGTCGAGTCGGACATGGCCGACAGCGACTCCCAGATCCTGTATTTCGGCCAGGGAGGTCTCGGGATCAGGAACAGGGATTATTATGTCAAGCCAGAGAACGCCGCGATGAAAGATGGCTACAAGGCTTACCTCGAGAAGGTTTTCACCCTCGCTGGCATAGAGAATCCCAAGAACGCCTCCGAGAATGCCCTCGCGGTCGAGGATGTGCTGGCCGACAACTCCTGGGACAGCGTCAAAGAGAGGGACGTCGAGGCCCAGTACAATGTTTACAGTACTGAGAGCATGGCCTCGGCCTTCCCGGGTTTTGACTGGAAATCCTACCTGTCGGCGAGGGGCATACCCGAGCAGGATAAGGTTGTTGTCGCTGAGCCTGACTTCTTCGAGAAATTCGCCGTGTATTTCGCCAACGAGGATCTTCCCATCCTCAAGGACTATCTGGCCGGCCGTCTGATAACCGGCGCCGCCAACTACCTCAGCGATGACTTTTACACCGCCTATTTCGACTTCTTCAGCGCCCGGATGTCCGGAGTCACGGAGCAGAAACCCCGTTGGAAGAGGGCCATGCAGGTCCCGAACGGTGTCCTTGGCGAGGCCGTGGGTAAAATGTATGTCGAGAAGTATTTCCCCGCCTCCTCAAAGGAGAAGATGATCACCCTCGTGGAGAATCTCAAAAAGGCTTTCGCCAAGCACATTGACGAGCTTGACTGGATGGGCGATGAGACCAAGGCCAAGGCTCATGAGAAATTGGACAACTTCACCGTGAAGATCGGTTATCCGGATGAGTGGAAAGACTATTCCGACCTCGAGATCGATCCCGGGAAGAGCTATTATGAGAATCTGAAGGCGGCCAGCCGGTGGAGGACCGCCGACAACCTTTCCAAGCTTGGCAAACCCACCGACAGGACCGAGTGGGGCATGTCTCCCCAGACCGTGAACGCCTATTACAATCCCAGCACCAACGAGATCTGTTTCCCGGCGGCCATTCTCCAGCCTCCGTTCTTCAACCCTGACGCCGATGAGGCGGTGAACTACGGCGGGATAGGAGTGGTGATAGGCCATGAGATGTCCCACGGCTTCGATGACCAGGGCCGTCTGTTCGACGCCAAGGGCAACATGTCCGGCTGGTGGACCGATGAGGACGCCAAGAAGTTCAATGACAAAGCCCAGGTCCTTGTGAGGCAGTTCGACGCCGTCCAGATCCTTCCCGCGAAGGATGGCCAGCCCGCCCTGATGGCCAACGGTCAACTCAGCCTCGGCGAGAACATCGGCGACCACGGCGGCCTCAGCATAGCCTACACCGCCATGCGTGACGCCGTTGAGGGTAATGATCCCGGTCTGATCGACGGATTCACCCCTGACCAGAGGTTCTACATCGCCTACGCCACTGTATGGGCCCAGAACATCACTGATCAGGAGAAAGCCCGCAGGACCAGGCAGGATGTCCACTCGCTCGGCGAGAACAGGACCAATGTCTCCGTGAGGAATTTCCAGTCCTTCTTTGACGCCTTCGGGATCAAAGAGGGCGACCCCATGTGGCGCCCAGAGAGCGAGAGGGTACACATCTGGTAAAGCGTTGGGATGGACGCGTCGGGCTTTATAGCGAGACGCCTCCGTTTCGGAGGGAAGATCGCGATGGTTTCCATCGCGGTCTCGTTCCTCATTATGATTATAGCCGTGGCGGTCTCCTCCGGATTCCGGGAGGAGATCCGGGACGGGATCTCCGACCTCACCGGCGACGTGCAGCTCATGCCGGCCGACATGAATTACATCAACGACGAGTCCCCGATGGTGCTGGATCCGGATTTTGTCGGGGAGATCGAGGGGCTTCCTGAGGTCCGAGTGGTGACACCGGCTGTGTACCGGGCCGGAATCATCAAGAAAGGCGAGAATATTCACGGGGTCCTGTTCAAAGGAGTGCCGGTTGAGTTTGGGCCGGAGGACACGGTCAAGCTCGGGGTCAGGATACCGTCGAGGCTTCGGGATCTGATCGGTCTGGGAGAGGGTGACAAGATGCTCTCGTATTTCATAGGAGAAAAAGTGAAGGTCAGGAACTTCAATGTCACCGGAGTTTATGACGGGATCATGGACGGTACTGACAATATGGTAGTGCTGTGCGACATAGCTGACCTACAGAGGCTGAACGGCTGGGAATCTGACGAGGTGTCCACTTTCGAGATAGGCCTCGCCCCAGCTTTCAGGAACACTCCCATGACACGTGAGGCGTCCGATAGAATCGGGATGATGGCTCTCGGGGTCGATACGGGAAGCAGCGGCAGGCTTATCGCCACCTCGGCGCTCAGCCGTTACCCGCAGATTTTCGATTGGCTTGACCTGATTGATTTCAATGTGCTATTCATCTTAGTCCTGATGACGATAGTGGCCGGTTTCAACATGATCTCAGGGCTGCTGATAATGCTTTTCAGGAATATCTCGACGATAGGAACATTGAAGTCGCTCGGCATGACCGACCGCTCCATAGCCAAAGTGTTCCTGAAGGTCGCGTCTGTGATTGTCCTTAAAGGGATGGCTGTCGGCAACTTGACCGCCCTGCTGATATGCGGGATCCAGAAGTGGACCCATGTCTTGAGATTGAACCCGGAGAATTACTTCGTCTCCTTTGTCCCCGTTCATGTCAATATCCCCATGATCCTGATGGCGGACGTCCTGTCTTTCATCGTCATCACGCTGCTTCTCCTGATCCCTTGCCTCTTCATCTCAAAGGTGGATCCGGCTCAGACGGTCAGGGCTCAATAGTCTCCTGCCCGATGTTCTGGTAACGGGGCGGGAGGCCCCGGTAAATGTCGTACCGGTTCAGCGTGGCCTCGGTGTACGCCTCCGTGGCGGAACTTCTCTCCCTTCCCTCAAGATCTTGCAACGCCCTTCCCCCGCCGCTGTTGTAAGCGGCTATCGTCAGCCACGCCAGGGCTTCGGGATCATCGGTGTACGGTCTCAGCATGTTTTTAAGGAAGGCAAGGTACCTTGCCGCCGCCGTGATGTTCTCCTCAGGGTCGAGGGCGTCGGTGAGCCCGAACCTGTCGGCCGTCACAGGCATCATCTGCATGATTCCCAGAGCCCCTTTCGGAGATCTCGCCTGAATCAGGAATCTGGACTCGCTCCAGGCCAGGGCGGCCAGCAGTCTCCAGTCCCAACCCACGATCCCGGCGCTCTTCCTGAAAAGGTCGTCATAGGGGCTGATAGTGGAAGGACCCATGTGGAAGAACCTGTTTTCCATGCTCTTATATCTCCCGGTCCCTTTGAAACGGGCGAACCATCTCACGGCCTCGGCGGCGATGTCATCCCTCAATCCCCAAACGACCGAGGTGTCCCCGAGCGATACCGCTGACGTTCCTTTTGACTTCCCGAAAGCCGAGGCCGCGATGACCACGACATCAAGGCTGTCCAGAAGAAGGGAGTCTGAATACGCGCCCCCTTTTTCTCCGAGAATAATCGAGACAGGGCTTCCCTGGCTTTCCCCGAATGACTTGAGAAGCTCGTAGTTGAATCCGGTGAGATAACCGCTTGACTCACCGAGGCTAAGGACGCATCTCAACGGACGGTCGCCAGATGACGCGACACGCTCCGGCGCGCCGCCTTTGTCGAGGTTGATAGGCAGGAAAAGAAGGGCGGCGAGCCCGGTTGTCAAAAATCGGAGGATTCTCATCTCCCGATACCTCTCAGGCCTGAGCCGCCTCCCCCTCCCGAGGACAGGCCCGCTCCGGCGGAGACTTTCTGGTTTTGGGAAGACTGGAGATAGAACGGCCAGTATATTCCGAACTTGAGAGCCCTTTGGGTCCTGATGTAATTGTGGGCGCTGAAATAATCGAATTTATCCATCGGCCATCCCTGACCGACATTCTCGACTTTCACGAATATACAGGCGCGTTTCCATTGGGCGTTGACGAACGCGTCGATGAACGGTCCGCTCGTGTAACTGTCTTCTTTCTGGTTGTAAAACACCCCGACAGCCGGGTTCCAGGCTGGCAGATGGTATTTGGTGTTGTACCAGACATCCCCTCCGAGTTGCAGGCGTAAGACTCCCCCGGATATGTCGAATTGGAGGTACAGGCGGGAATTGGCCGCCAGCCTCGGCAGGGGGATCACATCCTCGTTTGAGGAAACCTGGAACAGCAGCCGGTTGTCCAGATGCAACGGCCCGAAGGAGAAGTCCTTATTCAGACCCGCGCTCAAGACGCTCATCGGGGTCCTGTTCTGTCTGGCGACAGCGAGCGAGTCGAAATAGATGTTGCCGTCCAGCAGGGCGTAACCGACCTCGGCCGCCACCTTCCATCTGGGAATATCCAGTTTGGCCCGAAGCTTGGTCGCCGAAGTCTTCCCGAAATCATTGTCCCACTTGAAGTGGTTGGAGAAAAAGTGGTTATGGTATCTCTCCGGTTCCTTCAGGGAGGTCTCGAAATGGAGGTTCAAAGACACCGGACTAGTTCGGTGTCTCCTGAAGGGATGCAGGGTGAAGAGAGCGTTGGCCTTCAGGGACATGTCATTCATCTCGCTTCCGAGGAACACATAGTCTCCGGTGGCGTCCCAATGGATGTAATCCCTGAGCTGTCCCTCGACTCCGGCGTACACGAAGGTGGAGTTCCAGACAGTGTTCGAGTTCCCTTTCAGGAAAGTGGGGTCGAAATCATACCAGTTGGTGATCCTGTTCCCGATACCTCCGTTCAGTTTGGACACGATGGCGTCATCGGCCCAGGGTTGGAGGCGGAGGAACACTCTGTTTTCCAGTTTGGAGACTCTGACCGAGTCGTATGAGTTGGTGGGATTGTAATAGAAATTCCTGTAGAACTGTCGTCCGATAACGTCGCCCGCTGAAATCTGGTCAGTGTAGTTCTTCCTGAACACGGAATACTCGGTGCTGTGGCCGATGAAGGCCGTGGTGATATCGTTCGAGTCGAGCGTGTCCGCCGCCGCGGCTCTTTCCGCCGCGGCCAGGGCGGCGAGACTGTCGATGGCGGAGATCAGTGAGGAGTCTCCCGAGGCCATTATCCTCTCGCGATATGCCTTGTCTCTCTTGTTCTCCTGTATCCTTGAAATGAAAGTGAAAGGGATCCTGTACTGCTGGTCGAGGACGAATGTCTTCTTGACGATAGTGTTGGAGGCGTTAGTTAGATGGACGGGATATTCCCGGGCGTCCAGGGTCGTGTCCCTCACCATGGCGTTGTCCGTGGTCCCGCCGTTCTCCGACCGGACAATCTTATTGTGGATATATCCCGCGTGCATGAGATACTTTTTCCCTATGTAGTTCACCGTGGCCGACAAAGTCTTGTTAGCCGTGGTCTCGTGCTCCATGATGCCGTTCCCCCCGAACCTGTTGTATTCCAGTGTGTAGTTCAGCGATGGGAACAGGTTCTGGCTCGTCAGGATGTGTAGGTTGTCGGACTCTTTCTGAGTGTTGGCGAACAAGGTCCCGGTGTAAGAGAGTTCGGTGTACGCGGTCTTCGTGTTGTAGAAAGGAAGCGTTTTGGCGGAATAGCTCCAAGGCTCGTACGGCTCGTAAAACGACACCCCGTTCTCGCTGACCCGGTTGAAGAAGTTGTAATACTGGACCGCTGACCCGGCCACACCCAGCCAAGTGGCGTTGACATCTTTCCTGAGGAAGGGATAGTCGTGGAAACGGAAATTCGCGCTGGTGTCCGGTCCCCTGATATCCATTTTATGGAACTCCCTCTCGTGGGTCCACTGGAATATCCGCTTATACCACATCGTGTCCGGGACAGCGAAGGTCTCGAGGATCCTGGGTTCGTTCTCTTTGACGCTGTCCCTGACCGCCCTCACACTGTCCCTCACGTCCTGGATGCTGTCCGCCAGATGCTTCTTGATTTTCTCCTTCCGCTCCACCTCGTACTTCTTCCTGTCCGC
Source organism: uncultured Bacteroidia bacterium (assembly GCA_902797035.1). Lineage (GTDB taxonomy): Bacteria > Bacteroidota > Bacteroidia > Bacteroidales > UBA932 > Cryptobacteroides. Next base: position 17,782 of record CADBRH010000054.1, read on the forward strand.
TTTTGAGAGACCGGCGTACCACTCGTCGAAAGCCGCTTTGGCCCTCGCCGCGGAGTCAAGGTAGTAGAGAGAGTCGAGCCTTGGCCAGTCGAGGGAATCCCCCGCCTCCCTCAGGGAGTCTCTCACGATCCTGTGTGTCAACGAGTCGAGGAGGGCGACGTAATATTTGTAGCGGAAAGGGTCGATGTCTTTCAGGGAGTCAGGCGGGAATATGGTGTCCCTGGCGGTGATCGCCGGGATGGTGTCGAACAGCTCCAGGAAAGTGGAGGTGTCATACCCGGAGTCGATCCTTCTCCCGGGGCCGGATTTGATGAATATGTTCCTGTAGCGGATAGTGTCCGGATTCTGAGGCCTTTCCGCGGTCACAAGACCGAAACCTGGGTCTCCGGAGGCTGGACGCGGGCTCATGCCGATGGCGTGGAGCGAGATCACGCACACCACCAGCAAAGGGAACCATATTCTTTTCAAAGCCTCTTTCATCAAAAGGGACGTATAATCCCACAAATTTAGTCTTTTTCCCTTTTTCCAACAAATCCCGAGCCTAGTGGAATAATCTTGATGAATATTTCGTATATTGTAGAGTTATGAGAAAAATCAAGAGAATCCACGAGACCGACCCTTGGCTCGAACCGTACAAAGACGCTATCGAGATGCGGCACAAGAGAATCCTCCGGGCCAGGGACAAGATAGTCCCTCCCGGGTCCAGAAGCCTGTCGGAGGGAGTCAACAACCATCTCTATTACGGGCTTCATAAGGATACGGACGGCTCATGGGTGATCCGGGAATGGGCGCCCAACGCTTCGAGGATATACCTTATCGGCGAGTTCAACAATTGGAGAAGGACTACCGCCTATGAGTTCAGACCCGCGGGGGAAGGCAATTGGGAACTCCGGCTTGACGGGATGTTCCTTGCCCACGGGGATCTGTACAAGCTTTTCATCGAATGGCCCGGGGGTGGAGGGGAGCGGATCCCCGCGTATTGCGAAAGGCTTGTCCAGGACCCTGACACCAAGGTCTTCTGCGCCCAGGTCTGGGATCCCGCGGAACCGTATTCATGGAAGCATGACAAGACACTCAAAAGACCTCATCCCCTGATTTACGAGTGCCATATAGGCATGAGTTCCGAGTCTCCCAAGGTCGCTTCTTTCAACGAGTTCCGTGAGAACGTGCTCCCGAGGGTGAAGAGTCTTGGTTATGACACCATCCAGATCATGGCCCTTCAGGAACACCCGTATTACGGCTCCTTCGGCTATCAGGTTTCCAATTTCTTCGCCCTGAGCTCCCGTTTCGGCACTCCGGACGAGTTTAAGGAGCTTGTCGACACCGCCCACGGGATGGGGATAGCCGTTGTCATGGACATCGTCCATTCCCACAGCGTGGACAACGTGGCCGAAGGGCTAGGCTTGTTTGACGGCCGTGAAGACTTGTATTTCTACCAGGGAGACAGGGGGCGTCACCCGGCGTGGGGATCCCGTTGCTTCGATTACGGCAAGGACGAGGTGGTGAGGTTCCTTTTGGCTAACTGCAAATACTGGCTCGAGGAGTATCACCTGGACGGTTTCCGTTTCGACGGGGTGACGAGCATGTTGTACTGGGATCACGGGTTGGGGAAGGATTTCGGAGACTACTCCCTTTATTTCGACTCCGGGGTGGACGAGAACGCCGTCACTTATCTCGCCCTCGCCAATATGCTGATCAAGGAGATCAAACCCGCCGCGATCACGATAGCGGAGGACGTCAGCGGCATGGCCGGCCTGGCGGCCCCGTTCGAGGCCGGAGGTGTCGGGTTCGACTTCAGGATGGCCATGGGGATCGCCGACCACTGGATCAAATGGATCAAGGAGAAGTCCGATGAGCAGTGGAGCCCGGGGGAGATATGGCACGAGTTGACCAACAAGCGAGCCGATGAGAAGACCATAAGCTACGCCGAGTGTCATGACCAGGCCCTGGTCGGGGACAAGACCATCATATTCAGGTTGATGGACAAGGAAATGTATTTCTCCATGAGCAAGGACTCGCGGAATCCCGTGGTCGACCGGGGGATCGCCCTGCACAAGCTCATACGTCTCGCTACCCTCGGGACGGCAGGGGACGGGTATCTCAATTTCATGGGCAACGAGTTCGGTCATCCGGAATGGATCGACTTCCCCAGGGAAGGGAACGGATGGAGTTTCGGGAGGGCGCGCAGGCTCTGGTCGCTTGCCGACAACGACCTGCTTAGATACGGCGGTCTTCAGGAGTTCGACAAGGCCATGATCGGTCTTGTCAAACGCTCCGGGGCGCTTTCCTACAATCCCTTGCTTCTCAGGGCCGACGAAGAAAAGAAAATATTGATTTTTGGCCGCGAAAACCTTATCTTCGCGCTGAGTTTCAATCCTGTCGAATCATTCGTCGATTACGGCTTCCAGGCGCCTGAGGGCAAGTATGTCTTGACGCTTGATTCCGACGAGGAGAGGTTTGGAGGATTCGGCCGTCTGGGACGCCGTGAGACCCACTTCACCGTCGACGGTGTCTTGAGATTGTATCTGCCGAGCCGTTGCGCGCTTGTGTTGACGAGAGAATAGAAATAGTTAAGAAAGAATATGGCTTTTTTGAAGTTCAACAAGTCCGAGTTGGTAAATCTCTCATATTCATTGAAGAGAGAGATCATCAGCGCCAACAAGACCGGGGCTTACTGCAACACCTCCATAGTCACTTGCAACACCAGGCGATACCATGGCCTTCTCGCGGTGCCGGTGGACAACTTCGGCGGCAGGGAGCACCTGATGCTCTCCTCTATGGACGAGAGCCTTGTCCTGAACGGCAAGCGGTTCAACCTGGGCATCCACTGTTACGGTGACATCTACGAGCCCAGGGGACACAAGTACATCATCGATTTCGAAGCCGACCCTGTGCCGAGAATAACCTACAAGGTCGGGGGGATCGTGCTTTCCAAGACCATCCTCCTTGTTCCTGACGCCGACCAGGTCATGATTCGTTACGACCTTCTGAGCGCTCCGGGGAGGATCAAACTGATCTTGGCTCCTTTCCTCGCGTTCAGGGACATCCACGCCCTCACTCAGGAGAATCCCTCCGCCCGCTGCCAGGGATGGGAGATCGCGAACGGGATGGCTTGGAACCTTTATGAGGGTTTCCCTGACCTGAACCTCCAGTTCAACACCAAGGAGGTCGGTTTCGTGTCAGCCCCTTGCTGGTACAAGGGGGTGACTTACTCTGACGAGTACAGGCGCGGTTTCGACTGCCGTGAGGATCTCTATGTCCCCGGCCATTTCGAGGTCATGATGAGGGAGGGGGACTCGATTGTATTCTCCGCCTCGGTGGCCGAGGTCAACCCCGCCGGCCTGAAACGTCATTTCGACTCCTTATTGGAAAAGGCCCCGAAGATCACCTCCTATCATGACCAGCTCCTTCGTTGCGCCGACCTTCTCATCCGGGACAGGAACGGGAGCAAGAAGGTGACCGCGGGTTTCTCCTGGATGTACACCGGGCTTTTGAGGGAAACCTTGATGGCCGCCCCCGGCCTCACCCTGTTCGCCAACGGTGACGCGTCCTCATTCGAGGAGATACTCGACAATCTCATCGCCAACGAGCAGGAGCGTCTTTTCCGGAAGACCACCCAGGTCGAGGCCCCTCTCAGGCTGGCCTCCGCGCTCAAGCAATATCTGGCCTTCGGTGCCGACGGCAAACGTGTCTGGAACAAATACGGTCCTGTGGTCAAAGGAATTCTCGAGAGCTATCTTCCGGGAAGAAGGGCCGAGGTCGCCATGCAGCCGAACGGTCTTCTCTGGGCTCAGCTTGACGGGTGGGCGTTGTCATGGATGAACGCGTACATCGACGGCAGGCCTGTCACGGAGAGGGCGGGTTACCAGGTGGAGACCAACGCTTTCTGGTATCATTCCATCACCATCGCCCTTGACATGGAGCGGAAATACGGAGATCCAGACAGCTCCTTCGTGAAAGAATGGACAAGGATAAGGGATCTGGTGAAAGAGAATTTCCAGCCCATGTTCTGGAACCCCCGGGCGGGCTATCTCGCCGATTATGTGGATAACGCTGGCCAGCATATGGAGGTGCGGCCGAACATGATTTACGCCATTGTGGAGGAGGATATGCCCGTCGATCCGGAGGTCGCGAGCGCCGTGCTGCATGTGATCGGGAACGAGCTGGTGACAAGGCGTGGAATCCGTACCTTGTCGCCTAGAAGCGTTGATTATAAAGGTGTTTACGAGGGATCCCAAAGAGAGAGGGATCTCGCCTATCACGGCGGCAGCACCAGGGTGTTCTTGCTCGCCCCTTATATCTGGGTCTCTTTCAGGCTCAGGGGCGCCGCTTTCATGAAAAAAGCCCAGTGGCTTGTGGAGGGTTTTTACGAGGATCTCAACAAGCATGGTGTCGGGGCCTTCTCGGAGCTTTATGACGGGGATCCGCCCCATGAGCCTCACGGGGCAATCTCCTCGGCTCTGAGCACTTCGGCTTTGCTTATGGTGGATTACGCTATCTCTAAATACAAGGAGGATTAGTCCATGAGAGTTCTGATGTTCGGATGGGAGTTTCCTCCCCATATCGCCGGCGGGCTGGGCACGGCCTGTTACGGGATAGTCAAAGGATTGGTCGAGAACGGGGTGGAGACGCTTTTCGTGATGCCTTCCGCCTCGGGGGACGAGGACGGGAGTGTCGCGAGGATCATCAACGCCAGCGACGTTCCAGTGATGTCTGTGGCCTCTTCCGTAGACGAGTTCCTCGACAAGGTCAGGTTCGTGCGTGTCGGCTCCAACATGATCCCTTACACCAACCCGGACGAGTTCTATGAGCTGGTCGAGGCTGAGAAGAGGGAGAGGGAAGTGTCCGAGGACAAGATATTCGGCGCCAAGTACCGTTTCTCCGGGAAATACGGTTCCAACCTCATGGAGGAGGTCGCCCGTTACGCGATGGTCGGCGGCACGATCGCGGTGGAGCACAAGGATGAGTTCGATGTGATCCACGCCCATGACTGGCTGACTTATCTCGCCGGGATAGCCGCCAAGGAACTCACGGGGAAGCCTCTGGTGGTGCATGTCCACGCCACCTCTTATGACCGCGGCACTGAGGACATGATTGACAGCCGGGTCTACGGGATCGAGAAGAGGGGCATGGAGGCAGCGGACAAGGTGATGGCTGTCAGTGACTTGACAAGGAATATAGTGATCAACAAATACGGCATATCCCCGGATAAGGTTGTCACCGTCCACAACGCCGTGGATTTCAGCGGCAGGGAGAACCTTCATGTGGAGAGGGGCGTCCGGGACAAGGTCGTGACTTTCCTCGGGAGGATCACCTTCCAGAAAGGCCCCGAGTATTTCATAGAGGCGGCCGCCAAGGTTCTGAAGAGGACCACGGGCGTCCGTTTCGTGATGGCCGGCAGCGGCGACATGATGAATCGCTGCATCCGTCACGCCGCCCGTCTCGGTATTTCGGACCGTTTCCATTTCACCGGGTTCCTTCGCGGGGCCGATGTCCAGAAGATGTTCGCCCTTTCGGATGTGTACATCATGCCTTCCGTCTCCGAGCCTTTCGGTATTTCCCCGTTGGAGGCGATGCGGAGCAATGTCCCCTCGATTATCTCCAACCAGTCCGGCGCCGCCGAGGTGCTGAAATATGCCTTTAAGGTGGATTTCTGGGATGTCGATGCCATGGCGGACCAGATTTACGCCCTTCTCCAATA